>CAZFSH010000012.1:0-19828 GCA_964521935.1 uncultured Propionivibrio sp. | reverse complement strand
TTCAGAGGAAGGCGATGCCTTGTTTGAGGCAAATTTTGCCTTGATGGCGGGCGAACTTGCCGGACTTCTCGCGGATTTGGTGATCGCGCTCGGTGGTGAAGCCGAGTAGTCAGTTCATGCCCGATTCACGGGCTTTGCGCTCGCGTTCGCACTTGATGATGTAGCGCTGAACCAGGTTCAGCATGGGGCCTGGCAGCGCTACGAATTCACAGCCAGCGCGTTTGGACTGCACGCCTGAGCGGTTTGTCACGAGCATGACGCTACGGACGGCGGCTTTGCCCGTAATCATGCCAACCTCTGGCAAATCCATTTTCAGGTTGGCGATTTCGACACCCTTGTCGATGGCGAGGTCTTTGGGAAGACCAGACAAGCCAAAGCCACCGCCACTGATATCGGTGACCGAGGCATCCAAGTTAGTTGCTTTCCCCTCAATCAGCACGGTGAGGGAAATTTTCAGGGGCCGACTGATGGGCAAGGTAAGCCGGAAAAACTCGCGTCTTTGCAGGCGGAGCATCGTTTCAGGCAACGCTGCGCGGAAGGCAGGGCGTCCATCAGACTGGATTGTACTGAGGCCCCGCAGGGTAAACTGAATCCGAACTTTATCAAGTTGCGTGACGCAAAATAATTTGTCCGCATCAAGTGCTTTACGATTCATGTCGCTGCTCGGGCCATAGTCCAGCACGATGTGGTCGTTGTCATAGCTGACCAAGCTGGTCAAAACCATGTCACGTCCTTCGTTGAAAAACATGGTGACTTGCGACACGGAATTCGTCAGCCCACGCAGTACAGGCAGCATTTCATTTTTGTTTTGCAGCATGTATTTGGAATACTCATCATTGCTGAGCATTTCCACAGCAGATGCATGGGCCTCCTGCGAGGATTGAGCCGGCGTTGGTGATCCTGAGGTTGGCGATGAAACGGACATAATCAGCGAGCGATGAGGGTAAGCCTAGGCAGGATTATTTTGAGCATTCGCGGTAATTGTAGCAGCGCGATCTTGCCCAGCTTGGCTATCCAGCGCATAAATCCACGCGAGCAATTCAGCCACCGCAGTATAGAGCGCAGCGGGGATGTGCTGATCAATATTCACTTGACAGAGTAGGGTGACCAGTTCTGGCGACTCATGCACGAAAACGCCATGTTCTTTGGCGCGGGCAATAATTTCATCCGCGATGAGGCCAAAGCCACGGGCAACAATGCGTGGTGCCGCATCACCAGGACGGTATTTCAGGGCAACGGCAAGTTGGCGGTCGTCAGTATGCAATGAGTTAATTTTTGCCAGGTTCACTGCTGCTATCCGTCGGCACATGGCGGACAATCATTGCCAGTAATGGAATGCCATCGGCTGAGAGCGCTGATTCTAATTGTGGAATCGCGGTTTGTAGGGCCGCTTCGGTTTCTGGCGCCTCGGTGGCCATCACAATACGCACGCCGTTAGGCAAGACTTCAAGTCGTGCCTGTAAGGAACCTAAATTGGGTGCGGTGACTGAAAGTGAGGTGAGCCATGCACGCTCTTCCGCCGCACTTGCGGTTTGACGCGAGTCATCAGGCTCGATCGACCACTCAAAAGCTTGCTGCGGCCAGAGTTCGCCATGCCAGACCATGCGCTGATTGGCTAAGGCTTCAAGTTGATGTTGCACTAAGGGACGCAATTCGTTCAGTACCTCACCCGATGATTTGCTGAGCGACATGGATGGGTCGTTGGACGAATCGGCGACATCAGTGCGCCGTCCCACAGCGGCTGACTTTTGCTCGGCGGCGTCGGTCTGATCGGCAGCAGCGGTGTCGGATGAGGAGGCCTGCCCCCCAACCTCTACTTCGCGAGCGTGCTCAGCAACCATGCTGCGCACCAGCGTCGGAAAATCGGAATGCTGTGCTTGTGGCTCGTCGAGCAGTTGCGCAATACCTATTTGGCCATTGATCCACTGGGCTTGGTGTGATTCGTAGAACAGGCCGCTGGTGATGACCGCGTTGGCGAGTGAGTTCGCCAGTTGGCTGCTAGAGACAGGTGGCTGAGCGAATATCGGCTCACCTTTGTTGAGCAAAACCGGGGAAGCCGGTGTGCCCTCGGCAGGCAGTAGATTACCAATCAGCTTGGCAGCCGGGGATAGCGTGGTGAATTGATAGGCGGTGCTGTTAGCCGGGGCCGTCGATGCCCGTTGGGCGATGATCGATTCGCTGGTACGTTCAAGGACAACCAGTTCCAGCGAATCGCCGACCGTAGCACCTTCTGGAAGGGCAAGTGTTATGGACTTGCCAGCCACCAGTGCTCGATAGCTATTGTCAGGAAGTGCGTGCTCGATTCGGGCAGAGAAGCGTTGCCCGGGAGTCAGATCCAGTAAGTCGTTTTCGACGCGCTTGACTGGCGATGTCGCCTGTAACAGAGCGGACTCTGTTTGCAGGCGAAGACGTGTTCCGACGTCATTGGGGATGAGCACCATATACACAGGTAACGGCGCTAAATGCTAATACTTGATTTACGACAGGGGGAGCGTCAGTATTAGCGTGTTGAAGATGCTTATTAGGGCGCTTTTTTTAACGCATGCTCCCATACGCGTTTTCGACACGACGCTCCATGGTGCCGGCGCCAAGGAAGCGGCGCACTTGCTCCATCCATGGCTCAGTGTGACGTCGAACTTCTGCGTCATCATCAAGAATACGGCGAATCAATAGTTGTTTGCGCGTTGCCTGTTCAAGCGTCAGCGCTTCTTCTTCGGAAAATAGCAAGCGATCGCGCAGACGAGCAACCTGGTTTTCCAGTTCGACCAGCAGGTCCCAATCGTTGTCTTGTGCGGCAGTGGCCATTTGCGCAGACAACTGGGCAATGTTTTCGTAAATGTCCATGGTGGCGGGATTAGCAGACATGGGGCTCATCGAGAGGCTTCCGAAGATGGGGTGGTAGTGCTGACATCCGTGGCGATCTGTTCCCATGCGGTCTTGAGTTCGTTGAGCAGGCCTGCAACCTCACGCAGTGCGGCCTCGTCATTTTTTAAGTTGGCATGGAGTAATCGGTGCCCCATGTACTCATAAAGGGACTCCAATCTGAGGGCTAATTCGCCACCGCTATCGAGATCAAGGCTGGCTTGCAAGCCGCTGGAAATGATTTCGATTGCGCGTGATATCGATTGTCCTTTTGCCGGAATGTTATTGGCTTGCATATGGCGTTGGGCGTCCGTGACCGCCAGTTTGGCGCCCTCAAAAAGCATCAGCACCAGCCGGTGCGGAGAGGCGCCTTCCAGGCGGCCTTCCAGGCCAACTTTGCGATAGGCGGCAGTCGGATCAGTGGGGTTGCGTAACATCGTTTGACCTTTGCTCTACTGATCAGTTGCTGCTGCTCCCGCCAGGTAAATTGGCGAGTTGTCGGGTCAAATAGCTGGACGTTTGATTCATGCTGGCCACCAGGCTATCAAGAGAGGTAAATTGTTTGCGGTAGCGTGCCTCGATTTGAGTCAAGCGCTGGCCCAGTTCAGTACGGCGTTTGTCTAACTCTTTAATGGAGCTTTTTGCGCCATTGGTTGCCGCAGTAATGGTGCCTTTGTCGCTGATCATGCTTGCGGTAAGTGTTTTCGCTGCGTTACCAAAGGCTGCGACCAAGGTTGCGACGCTCGTGTAGTCAGCCGCGCTGGCACTAGCCAGTTTGCTGGCATCAAACGTCAGCGAGCCATCTTTTTGCATCGCTACGCCTAGATCAGACAAGCGGCGATAGCTGCCGGTGCTGAGATAAGGTGTTTGAATGGCAGCGCGAATCGAATTTGATACAGTGCGCAAGGTCGCATCACCGAGCAGGACGCCACCTTGCTTGGTATCGGCGTTGTAACTACCCAGATCGCGCATCGCTTTGTTTAGCTCGTTATAGGACTTGACCAGGCTATTGAGAGAGTTGCTGAGTGAAGTCGATTTGTCATGACTGATGGTCAGCGTCGTCGCGGTCGTCGTTTTAGCGGACAGATTCAAGGTCACACCTTGAATGGCGTCGGTGATCGTGTTGCTGTCACGAGCGAGGGTGATACCGTTAAGTTTAATCAGGGACCCTTGGGCCGTTTGCCCTCCATCAGAACTGGCGTCGGAGAGGGTATTACCTGACGTGCTATTGGGGTTGAACTCAAAGCCGGGAATCCCTGATAAGGTGATTTTCCCGGCCGCGCCCGATGTACTGCTGCTGAGGGTAATGCGTACGTCATTAGTGGCAACGCTGGTGAATGCTGCACTAATACCAAGACCAGCGCCATTAATGGCATCACGCAAACCGGCGAGCGTGTTGTTAGTGCTATCAATCACCAAGTTTTTTGTGGCGCCTGAGCCCAAGCTTATGGACAGGGTGCCGGTGGGAATGGTCGCGTCCGCATTGGCATAGCCCCCCATGGCGACCTGTCCGCCTAGGGCACTATTTTCTGACAGCGTGCCAGCGCTTGTGGTGGCGTTGAAGTCGAAGCCAGCCAGGCCACTCATGCTGATTTTGCCGTTGGCGCCGGTCGTGTTACTGCTCAAGACCAAGCGAAAACCGCCGCCGGCATCGGCGGCAATCTCGGCAGTGACGCCGGCATCAGCGGCATTGATTGCCGCCTTCAGGCCCGCCAAGGTATCGTTAGTGCTGTCGATGGTTACGTTAACCGCCGTGCCCGAGCCAATTTGAATGGCCAACGTACCTTGGGGTACCTTGTCAGTGCTGGATGTATAGCCGGTGTTAAACAAACCATTACCGCCACTTCCTGGCGCAGCCAGTGTGGCGCTGCCAGAGGTTCCGCTTTCGGCGTAATAACCGTTTGTCAGGTCGGTGAGTGTGCCCGCATCGGTAAATTGGGCGAGCTGTATGGTGCCTAATGATGTCGTGGCCATGGCACCGTCGCGCGCGGTAACCTCGCCAGTGCTGCTGATCGACAGCGATTGTGTACCCGATGGGATCGTGAAGCCGGTTTGTACGACGTAGCCTTCTTGCGTGAGTACTTGCCCCCCGGCGTCGACGGTAAAGTTGCCTGCACGGGTGTACGCCAAGGAATCGTCAGGTAACTTGACTTGAAAATAGCCGCTACCTTGCAAGCTGATATTCAACTCGCCGGAACTCAGCCCTTTGTCTACAGTGGCTGGGGTGGCCAGCTTATGGGCTTGCGTCAAGGTACTGATGCGATGGTTGGTCGCTAACTGCGTTACTTCCAGTGAGTAACTGCCCGGGGTGGACGTGGATACGGCGCTGGCACTAGCTATGCTGCTATCGGTAACGCTAGCTTTGTAGGAAATATATTTACTGGCTGCAGTTTGTGACGATGAAGGCGTGAGGGAAGCTATTGAGGCGTTCAGTGCAGAAACTGAACTTTGCAGCGAGCCAAGCGCTGAAATGCGCGACTGGTAACTCGCTTCCTTGGAATTAAGCTTATTCAACGGCGCCTGCTCAACCGCCATCAACTTTGTGATGATGCCGTTGACATCCAGCCCTGAACCTAATCCTGATGATGTAATGGTAGCCATTACCTTTTACCTCCTGCGATACCGTAAGTCTACGGCGGAACCTCAACGGACTAAAGCAATAATAAGGCCCAAAAAGTAAGGCCTGCGGTTATTGGCCGCAGGCCTTACTTGACTTCCTTGTGATGCGTTGTGCTGTGCCGCGCTATGCCTGCTGCCTTAACAACGCGCCCTGCATGCGATCGAGGGCTTTGGCCAGTTCGACCATTTCCTTTGACGGGATCTGTCGAATCAATTCACCAGTTTGTACATCGGTCACTCGAATAATGGTCTGGCCAGTGTCGTCATCCACAGAAAACTGCAAATTGTTGGAGGCTGACTGGCTAACTGACTTTTGTACGGCTTCAATCGCTTTTTGTATCTGCTCGCGGGACGGTTGCTCAGGAGGCGGATTGGCTTGCGCGGTCACTTCAGGAGGAACGCTTGCTTTAACCGGCGCCGCCACTCTGGGCGTATCGCCCGTAGCGGGGGCCGGTTGAGCAATTGCTCCACCGAAGTTCCCTATGTTCTGCATGGCCATGTTGTACTCCTAGGCGTAGTGCTGGCTAATTTGCTGATAAGACAAACCAGCCAGCGTTAGTGAGCTCGTCAACCGTTGATTAACCGCGTAACAGTGTCAGAACTTGCTGTGGTAGTGCATTGGCCTGTGAGAGCATGGCAATGCCGGCCTGCTGCAGGATCTGCGAACGCGTCAACTTGGCGGTTTCTTCAGCGAAGTCGGCATCTTTGATGCGTGAGCGTGAGGCCGAAAGATTTTCCGATGTCGTTTGCAGATTGGTGATGGTGTTCTCGAAGCGTGACTGCAACGCGCCGTAACGAGCACGTTGACCATTCACTGCTGCCAAGGCCGAGTCAACCATGGCGATGGTACGCTGGGCTGAATCAACGGTGCTGACGTCCATCTTGTCGACTGCCTGCAACTGGCTGCCTACTGACTTGGCTGTGGTGAAATAGCCCGTGCCACCGGTTAAGCTGGATACGGCAAAGGATTTATCCGAGTCAAACGTGACCTGACCAGTAACCCACACGGCGCCAGCGGACGCCCACGTGGTACTAGCGGCGGCGCTGGTCAGCTGTACCGGCGTAGCGTTGTTGGTAGTCGAGCCATCAAGGGCTTGCAGATCTTCAACCGAGACGGTGTTGCCAGTGCCCGAAATATTCGAGATACGCAAATCTTTACCAGCTTCGTTGGTGAGCTGGATGCCGTAATAGCCCTTGTCAGTCGTGACAATTTTGGCGCTAAAGCCTGTTTTACCGGACACATCGTTGAACGCAGTAACGGCCGAGTTCAATTGGTCAGCGGAGGTGAGGGCATTGGTACCACCGCCCAGTGTGCCGCCAACGGTAAATGATACGGTCTGGAATGATGAGACACTTCCGGGCGCAGACGCGGTGTCGGTTGCGACTTGAAACGAGTAGGAAACGCCTTGACGGAATGCGTCGGTGTTGGGTGTGCCGCCGCCATCGTCAGCGCCCAAGACAAAGGAGGTTAGTGCGCTGGCATACACACCGGAACCAGACTGGTTGACCGATGCGGCGACGGTTTCAGCGCTGGAGCCGGTTGCAACGGTGACATCCACCGAACCCGAGGCGGTGGCCAGCGTTAGCGTGTCAGACAGAATGCCTGAAGTATCCGCTGTGCCGCCGAATGAGGTGAGGCGAGCGCCTGCTGTGCTACCAATGGTCAAATCGCCCAGGCCAGTCTCTTTCTTGGCGTTCAACGAACCAACGCGATAGTTGCCGTAGGAGCTGGTTTGGAAGTTGCCGGAACTTGCCGTGATCGTCTGATTGGCATTGGCGCCGACTTGGAATTTCGAGGAGCTGAAGCTGCCGTCGAGCAGCTTTTGACCGTTAAATTCGGTGGAGGTCGCAATCCGCTGCATCTCTTGTGTCAGCTGCTGAACTTCCGAGTTGATGGCTTGACGGTCGCTGGTCGAGTTTGTCGCGTTGGCTGACTGGACTGCCAGTTCGCGGATACGCTGAAGAATGTCGCCGGTCGATTGCAAGGCGCCTTCAGCCGTTTGCGCTAAAGAAATACCATCATTGGCATTACGGCGCGCTTGATCCAAGCCACGGATTTGTGCAGAAAAACGCTCAGAAATCGCCAGACCTGCTGCATCGTCCTTGGCGCTGTTGATGCGCATGCCGGAGGACAAGCGCTGCAGCGATGTCGACAAAGCGCTCTGTGCGTTGTTTAGATTCCGTTGTGCGGTTAGCGACGGGACGTTGGTGTTAATGACTTGAGGCATGACGATCTCCTGTTTAAGAGTGACCCAACATGCCCGGAGATAAGTTCCGGGCGCCGAGCCGAGAATTTGGTTGTGGCTCTTGTGGGGGTTATCGTCGGTTCTGCGAAATACTTTAGCGAAACCTGCGTAAAAGTCAGTTTCTGTGGCACGGCACTATGTTTTTTTACGCACCAATGAAAACGGCCCTTTGCGGGCCGTCTGGAGCTTTATCGGATAAACCGAAGCAAACTTTAATTTTTACTGCAGCAGCTTCAATACGTTCTGCGGAACCTGATTGGCCTGCGCCAACATGGCGGTACCCGCTTGCTGCAGAATCTGGGCGCGCGTCAGTTGAGCAGTTTCTGCCGCAAAGTCCGCGTCGCGGATACGTGAGCGCGAGGCCGAGAGATTTTCAGCGGTCGTTTCAAGGTTGCTGATGGTGCTCTCAAAGCGGGCCTGCAAGGCGCCGTAGCGTGCACGCTGGCTGTTGATAGCCGCCAAGGCCGAGTCTGCAATGGCAATGGTACGTAGCGCCGAATCATAGGTGCTGATGTCCATTTTCTCGACAACCTGGGGCTGTCCGGCGAAAACGGTCGTGCCTGCTGTCAGCGAGTTGAAGAAGTCGGTAGGGGAGCGTGTGGCGCTGACCGAGAAGGCGCGGTCGGAGTCAAGGACGAGTTGGCCATTGATCCAGTTACCTTCGCCGGCATTCCAGGTCGTCGTGCCCAGGCCTTGCAGTGCTGTCGACGGTGAGAGCGATGCCTGACCTTGCACAAGGTCTGTGGTGGAACCATTGATGACGCGATTGTCTTCAAAGGAGATGGGATTGGTCGTTGCGGAGGCATTGCGAATCCGTACATCTTTGCCAGATTCGTTGGTGAGCTTGATGCCGAAGGTCCCGTTATCAGTTTTTACGATGCTGGCGGTGAAGCCGGTTTTCCCCGCGACGTCGTTAAACGCTTGAACAGCCGAGTTCAGTTGGTCCGACGAGGTTACGCGGTTGGGCGTGGCGCTGGAGCCGCCCACCGTAAAGGCTACCGAGACATAGGCGCTGGGCGCCGTTGATGCAGTCGGGGTACCGTGATCGGTAGACAGCTGCAGCGCGTAGCTCTGGCCTTGCTGGAAAGCATTGCCAATATTATTGGGGCCGGCGAGATCGTCGGCACCGAGTACAAAGGTGGTAATAGCGGTGGCTCTAACGCCGGTTTGTGCCAGATTGATCAGGTTGGCGGCTTCTTCAGCGCTAGCGCCCGCCGAGTAGCCCACATTAAAGGTGCCTGCACCACTGGCAATGGTCAAGGTCTCGGGCAGGGTGACGGGGGATGAGTCGCCAGCCGTCACGCGCGTTGGCGTAGCGTTGGGTATTGACCCGACAGTCAGGTCACCAATGCCATTGTCTGAGAGGGCTGCTACTGAGCCGATTCGATAGTTGCCGTAGGAATTAACCTGGAAATTGCCCGACGTTGCGGTGATCGATTGGTTGGCATTGGCCCCCACCTGAAACTGCGCCGAGGTGAATGAGCCATCAAGCAATCGCTGACCGTTGAATTCAGTGGTCGTGGAAATGCGCTGCAACTCTTGCGTGAGTTGCTGCACCTCAGCGTTTAGTGCTGCCCGGTCGCCCACCGAGTTCGTTGCATTGGCGGATTGAACGGCCAACTCACGCACTCGTTGCAGAATGTCGGCAGAGGACTGCAAGGCGCCTTCGGCGACCTGCGCGAGCGAGATACCGTCGTTGGCATTGCGTCGAGCTTGGTTCAGGCCACGAATTTGTGTAGTGAATCGCTCTGAAATGGCCAAGCCTGCTGCATCGTCTTTGGCGCTGTTAATACGCAAGCCTGACGACAAGCGCTGTAATGACATCGCTAAGTCGCTTTGCGAGCGATTCAGGTTGCGCTGTGAATTCAGCGACGCAATATTGGTATTAATTACCTGTGGCATGGTGTTTCTCCTCGCTCAATGTGCGACTAGATGCAATGACTGTTCTCTTACTCGATGCAAGCGGCAATGGCTTCGGTCCGGGATTCGTCCGACCTTGGAGGCCATACTGCAAACGGCGTGCCAACTGAAAAAACTCTCCAACGAGGCGAAATTGGCCTCAAGTTTGGGCAACGGTGGCCGTGAATACACCGTGTGACTGGGAATCTTTGCCGCTTTCGGCAAACTTTGCCGCGTTGCCGCGTGCGTGTTTGCCGGATTGGCATAGGCAGTTGCCGTCATTTATTTGCTGCCGTGGGTCCGGGGTATTGTTGGCAATAAGGTCAAGCGCAGTGCCGCTGCGCGGACAGGATCTGCTGTGTCGCGTTAAAGGCGGCACAAATGCGCTGCCAATGCAGGCGTGTACCGGCAATACCCTCGCTGCGCCCGAGGAAGGAAACCTCGCTGGCCAGATAGTTGGCAAAAGCCGTGCGGTCAGCCGGACTCCAGTCGAGCGCGGCTTGCTGCCAGTCAGCCGTGACACATTCCATAAAAAATGGCGTGCCTTCGCTGTCAAAGCTCACCATGTCGAGCACATATAGCAAGTCGTCCGGCGACTCGAGGGCGCTGACGAGTGATTCGCCCGTACTCATGTCCATGTTTTCGAGCATGGAATGGAAACGGTCGAGAGAAAATTCAATACGCTGACCACTAGGTAGTGTTGGCATGATGGCTCCGTTGTAAAGAGGTTCATCAGCGATTACGCAGGAGTCATGCCAGAGCAAGATGCCCCCGGTAAACCCCCTGTTTTCAGGCAAACCGCGGCTCGCGCGGCTGGTACAGTCGGGCTCGTCTATGCGCACCCGTTACATTTCTCGCAAAACCTTCCCGATACTGGTGATGGCCGGTCTTGCTGGCTGCGCGTCAGCACCTGCCGTAAAACCATCCATACCCCGGTTGCCGACGCAATGGGAGTCTGCAGATAATGCTGACGCAACCCGTTTTGCCTCTGAGGTGGATTGGCGCGATTTCTTTACCGACCCACAGCTGCAAACACTCATAACGCGGGCATTGGCCAATAACGCTGACTTGCGTATGGCTGTCGCACGTCGCCTGGAGTCGGCCGCGCTATATGGTGTCAGTGAAGCCGACCGCCAGCCGACGACACAATTGCTGAATCAATATAGCTTTGCGACCTACCCGACCACGCTGACCAATGGGTCGTCGATTACCACCAAGCGTTATGATTTGTCGTTGTCAGTATTGCCGTTTGAGTTTGATTTTTGGGGCCGTGTTGAACAGCTGAGTAACGCTGCCAAGGCGCGTTTGGTGGCCAGTGAAGTCGGCGCGCGGCTGGTTCGCCTGTCGGTAATTACCGATACCGCCAACGCGTATTTTTCCTTGCTTGAGCTAGACGAACGCCTGTTCATCGCGCGTGAGACGGTGCGCATGCGTGAAACCAGCTTGCAGTTGGTGGAGCAGGCATTCGAGCAAGGTGCTGTGTCGAAAGTCGAAATATTGCAGGCGCAAAGTGCGCTGGAAGCTGCGCGTAGTGAGCTTGACGGTACCGAGCGGCAACGCGCCTCTACGGCGAACCTGTTGGCTAATCTGACCGGCTATGAAGATGGTGGACTACCGTCCGGGCGGAGTTTGCGCAACCAATCGATTGATGCGGCGTTTCGGACAGGTTTGCCTTCGCAAACCTTATTGCAGCGTCCGGACGTGATGGCCGCCGAGCAGCGGTTGATCGAGGCGCGTGCGAATGTCGAGTCGGCGCGCGCAGCATTTTTCCCAAAAATCCTCTTAGCCGCCGGAATTGGCATGACCAGCTCTGCCTTGTCCTCGTTGCTGACCAGCTCCGCCAAAAATCTGGCGCGGACGCTACAGCCCAGTATCAGCCTGCCCTTGTTCGACGGTGGGCGCACCGAGGCCAATGCCGAGGCGGCGGCGGCGCGTGAGAACATCGCCCTGATTGATTACGAGCGCACGGTGCAGAACGCCTTCCGTGAAGTGGCGGATTTACTCGCGGCACAGCGTGGTTTCGCCAGTCAATCTCGTGCTGCGTCCGCCGAGTTTGCCATTCAGGATCAGCGGGCGGAAGCCACCGAAGCGCGCTATCGCGCTGGTGCAGCAAGCTACATGGAAGTGCTTGATGCGACGCGCCAGCGTTTGAGCGCGCAGCAGGCATTGCTCCAAATGCGTCGTACGGAGTTATCGATTGCGGTGCAGTTATATAAAGCCTTGGGCGGTGGAACGGCGCTGGCTGGCGCTAAAGCCACGCTGGGCAGTAACCCGGTGCCGTCTCACAGCGGCTGAGTTTTGCGGCGCGGCTTAGAGCTTTCCGGCTGCCGACAGGCGAGCAAAAAGCGTCGTGGCGGGAATCCAGACGACGATGTCGTCGAACTCACCGCCAGTGATGCTGGCATTTTCATTGGTGGGATTGTGGCTGATCAAGGTGGTGCCGATGGACGCCGCATTGCCGTTGGCGTCTTCATCCGCATTATCGTTGGCGGAGTCACTGATTTGTGTGCCACTGCCGGTGTAGGCCCACGCGGCGCGTTTTCCATGCGATAGCAGGGCGACCGGCACCGATTGCGCTAGGGTTTGGATAGTCAGGCTGCTGTCCCGCGTCTGAATGGTGATATCGCCAGTGCTGGCGAGCGTAAAAAGGGTGACCGAGTTGGAAAAAGCCGGGGTCACGCTGTAGCGAATCAAGTTGTTCCAGCCGTCGTAATGGCCGACGCCTAAGGTCACCCATGGCACCAGTCCCCAGCGGCTGTTGGTGGCGTGGTTACAGTTGCCGGTTGTCGCGTCGCGCGAGCCCTCGACTCCGGCGGTGGATAAGTCGACCGGTGCTGGGCAGGGCAAATAGCCGTGCATCAGGACATAGCCAATAAGTGCCTCACGAATGGCGGATAAGGCGGTATCAGTCTCCTGCCGTTGTTTGATCTCTTGTTGCGCGGCCATCGGCATCAGCATGCCCCCAATGAGCAGACTGACGATCAGCATGACAATAGCCAGTTCGGTGAGACTAAAGCCCGCGTGTCTGGTGCGAAAAAAAATCACAGTCGTTCGATTCATCTCAAAATTATGCAGGCTTGTTTGCGGTGGCAAGGCTATTGCAGCCATGTCGTTGAAATATTGCCGATGGTGATGCTTTGGTCATTGGTATTTTGTGAGTTGGTATAGCCAAGCCTTACCGTTTCCATAGCGGGGCGATAACAATAGTTGTCGGTACCGCAGGTTTGGCCACTCGGACAAATGCCGCCAGTGGCACAGGCGGACTCTTTGACATCAAACATTTTTGCGGTGTCGCTGATTTCGGGGAAACAGGCTGTCGTCAGATAACAGTAGCCATCGACATGGCAGCTTTGATCGGCACTCGGGCACGTGTTGCCGCTAAGGCAGGCGTTTTTCTTCCCGACATCGCACAATGTGCGCATGGGCGCTGTAGTGTCTTGCATGGCAGCGACGACGGTCGGTGTAACCGGGGTGCCCGTGACACCAGTGGTGCTGTTGCGCTCTATCCAGACTTCGGTATGCATTGACGTGTAGCTGTTCTCGGGTGTGACGGTATCGATAACTCGTGTAGGCGTGGTTTCGACACGTACATACCAGGTGTAATTTGCCGTACGCATGTCTTGAAACATCTTGATGCCGGGCAAGAGCGTCACCGGGTCAGTGGTTCCGCAGGTGGGATTGGTTGGTGGCTTGCGCGTGCCCGTCAGGCTTCCAGCCCGAGGGTAGCCGTGAACGTTGTCGTCGTTGTTTGGCGCTGTTACGGCATCAGGGGTGTTGTTGACTTCATGTCCCCAATAGACAATCGCCGCATGCGTGGCGTAGGCTGATGCAGCGCAGCCTACGCTGCTACCATCAAGCGGTGGGTCTAAGCGGCCTGGGTTTACACCGGTCAAGCTGTAGGTGCCATTTCGTGACTGGTCGAATTCAATGGCAAACTTTGGATAGGTCACAGTGGGTGTAACCCCATTGTTCCCCGAATAACCTAGCTGCGAGCCTGTGGCACCACACGACGTCAGGCCGTTTTTGGCCGCATCAACGGCGGCGAAGGTGAAGCCCGTGCTGCCGACATTTCCTAAATTGGCGAAGCTCATGGTGAAGTAGCGGCGAAAGCCTTGACCGAGTGCGTGTGCATCCGTTGCCCAGGCGCAGCCATATAACGCCGAACTGGCGTAACCCGCGCCGCTAATGATGTTCGCCTTGCCTAACGTCAGCGTTTGGCTGCCCGGTGTGTAATTGACAATCTGGTTCGCCCCCAGTGCGCTGGAAGTCGCAGCCGTTGTACTGGCACTGGCAGGCACACAGCGCACAATGTCTTGGTATTTTTTTTGTTCAATGCGTTGCTGTTGCGCTACCGGTTTGCTTTCATCGCCGAGGCGGATTTGCCGCAGCATGCGAAAGCTTTGGTGCCCGGTAAACGTGTTGCCCGCGTTATTAAAGCTCGCGAGGTTGGTGGATTCCAGATAATTCTCGGCGAGTGCTTTTTGCGCAACGCTCGCCCGTTGCTGAACGGGAACCGCGATTCCGGCTTCGGTATTGCGTTGCCCCGCATACAAGAGCACCGCCGGACCACTGCAACTTTGATTGGCGCCGGCGTCATCGGTATAGGTGGCGGTACAAGTGGGTGATGTACAACGCGCAACAAATAGCTGGTCTTGAAATTTGGCCAAATTCTGGCTGAGGCTGGGCAGATTGGTAAAACACGTCCCTGAGCCGGGATGGCCATTGCTAATCGTTTCGGCATTGAGCAAGCGATCACGGGTACAGTCTGTCAAGCTATCGAGCAAGGTGTTGATCTTCGCGCGGTAGTTGCTGTTGCGACGTAGTACCGAGAATAACTGATCGCTGGTGATGGGCAGGCCGATGTCGTTGGTGCTATCGAGAAAATGTGTTTTGTCGTAATCACCGCCACAGTAGGTGGCACTGTCATAGCTACGTGTCTGGTCAGTGCCGGGAAGCCCTGGGGCGATGAGCAGCGCTATGGGGGCATCGTTGTCGGCCCGAGCCGCGAAGGCCGAACTATCATTTAGTGACGCGGCGTCGAGATTGCCGAGAGTGTCAGCGTTGACGATCACACCACTTTGCTTGACTGCCTTGACGTTGCTGGACACCGCATACCAAAGACATTCCCCGGTATTGTCGCGAAAGCGTTCTGAACCCACCGTCTGCCAGGGAAAGCGCCCGACGTCCGCTGCCGGCGAATTTGCGGCACCATTGGGATTGATTTTGGCGCAACCTTCGGTGGTACAGCTTGCATTGGCCAAGGCACTGTTTGGATAGGGCACGCCGATTTCGCCAAGATCTGGCAATGGCATCAGTCCGTAACTACTGACCGTGTCATCTCTCGCGATGAAGTCGAAAAGTGCATCGCGGGCTAACGCTAGACTTTCGCGCGTTTTCGCGTCGCCCATTTGTTTGAGTGGTTCAGGATTGACTTGACGGACGATTAAATACAGGCTCCCCATGGTCAGGATGGTGAGCAATAACAACAGCGCAAAACCACGCTGAGCCGATCTCCGTTGGCTATTACGCCGTCTCACAGCGGCTGACTTTCAGCGACTGCTTTGAAGACGCCCGCTGGCGGATACTGATCCACCACCGAGCCGATTGTCCCGGTCGCCGGTACCCCGGTTGATGACTTCGCCGACTTTGATCGCGGTAGGGTTTTCGTCGCCGGGCGTGAGCACCGCGCTACCCGGGGCGCGTCGATTGACTTGTGCCTGAATGCCGGACTGTTCCGCTTCTTTTTCGGTGCTCGGTTTGCCATTTACCCAGACGGTGGTCTTACCCGATGAGCGCGCGACCACCCCGTCTAGCGTTAGCGAGGCACCTTCCAGTGAACGTATTTCCTGAATGTTGAATTGGCGTTGGCGCTCCAGTGCTTGTCGTCGCTCAGGGCTAAAGAAAAGCCGGCCGAGCTCAGGGGCGGCGGGTTCGGCGAACGCGTTGCTGTTCAGCGCAAATAGTGCGCTGCTGAGGCATAGCCAAGGCCAGTAACGGTTTCTCATGTACCTTGTTCCCTTAGCGTGATGAGTTCAACCGTGCATTCGGCCTTCAGCGTGTAGCGTAGCCGCAGTGATCGATCATCGCCAGTTTGGTGATTTATGTTGCAGCTACGAACACTGGCATAGGCGGGGATTTTGGCGTTGATATCGGCAAGCAACTGCACCAAGTCGCCTTCATGCAGCAGAGAGGTCGTCAGCTTCAGCGTACTGGTCTGGAAGCTATGGCCACCCGCTTCGGCACCGGAGGGCAAGAGGAACTTTTCTACAGGATGTTGTGGGGTCAGTTCGTACTGCAAATCAGAAAGCTTGCGCTCGCGCCGCAGCATGGCGAGTTGCTCGATCCAGTCCAGGCGTTTTTCCGGGCCGATATAGCCAAGCTGTTTTAACTGCAGATAGCGGCCAATTTTTTCTTTGAGCTCTAGTTCTTCTTGGCTCGCTCTGGCCAGTTTGCTTTTTACAGCCGCGTTTTCGCTGATGGCCTGCTTGTTCTGGAGCTGAGCCCCTTGCCAGCGCCAATAACTATAACCCGCTACGCCGGCACCAAAGAGTAAGCAGCCGATGAGCAGAAGAACGCTGCTGCGCAAATAGCGGACTTCCAGCGAAGGCGTGCTCATGACGCGACCTCTTTACTGACCGGTTCTCGCGTGGGCACGGACACTTGCAGGGAAAAGCCCAATGCTTTGTCTCTGGGGCTATCGTTTCGCTCATCACTGCGCAAGGTTTTGTCAGAAGTGATGTCGATCGGCATGCTGAGCACACGCACAAGGACGTTATCCCGGCGCAGCTTTTCTGCAAGCTGGTTAATCGTTTCGACTTGGCTGCGTTGATCACCAATCAGTGAGACCGGTAGCGTGCCATGCAGCTCAACGATGGTCCATGGCCGTGTGCTAGTGCTACTGGGCGTGTTATTTCCTTGTGGCGTAACACTTCTGCCAATATTGCCGCCAACGCTGCCATTGCTGGCTTTTGCATCCACGTCGGGAGAGGCCGCGAGCTTCCATTGCAGAACGTTCAACTCTATCCCGGGGAATTCTGCCAGGGTGGTGCCAACATGCGCCAAGGGTTGCCGGATGTCTGGTGAATGCGCAATCAACTCGTCGTAGCGCGCGAGGATGGCGCGCAGGTTCGGAGGTGTCACCGATACCAGTGGCAGGCTGCCGAGAATGCCTTGATAGCGTTGTTGATCAGCGACGGTCTTCGCACGCAGCGTTGTGGTATTTGTCTCCAGCGACTGTATATCGAGCGCTTGTTTTCCGGCCCAAAGCAGCCCACCGACGGCAACGGTCAGCGCTGCGGCACGCAAGGCGAAACGGGTTTGCCAGAGACGATAAATTTTGCGTTCGGCAGCTGGGGCAAACTGCTCTGCTGGGGTTTTGCTGCATAGGCAATGGGCCAAGACTTGGTCGGCGAAACTGCCTTTGCTTAATTCGCCTTTATAGCCACACTCCTTAGCAAAGTTGGCCAGATCGACAAACTCGAATTCCAGATCGTTGGTGTTGGGGCACTGCATGCGCAGTCCGGGGTGATCATCCGGATGCGCCAGCACGTAGACCGGCAAGTGCGCGCCACGAGAAATCTGGCGCTGGCCAAGCAGATATTGAAAGGTCTTGGTTGCTTCACGGCCGCAGACCGCGCCGATGGCATCAATTCGTGGGCTAGAGAGCGGCGAAAGCCGCGAGAAGTGCATTTGCCCCTTATCAACAAAGGTCTGGCGCAAGCCGCCTTGGCTGAGGGTAATGAGCAGGAATCGGTCTTGCGTGGCAAAGCCAAGTTTGCTTGCCGCCAGCACCAGGGGAACGGAATATATGCCGCGCAACGGTACTTCTGCCTGGCGTAACAACTCCAACCACGGAGTGAGCATTTCCGGACGGGTGAGGGCAGCAAATTGCACGCGTTCGTCGCGTCGCCCGGTAGTTTCACGCCCAAGGGAAATTGCGGTGGCGAAGGGGGTGCCGTAGTAGTACTGCCCGAGACGCCGTGTCAGGAGCGCACGACGATCAGCTCCCTGCAAACGTGGGATGCTTTCTAGCTGAAAGCCTTCTTCGGCGATGTCAGCCAACAGCATAACCGGAGTATTTCGCTCTTTAGCGAGTAATTCGCCCAAGCCCTCCAGGCCAACCGGCGTTGGCTCAAAGCGATCTTCCGCCAACACGTTTCCCGCTTGCCAGCGCAGCACAGCTACGTGGGAGCCGTCAAAGAAAAGTATGCGAGAGGAGGACATTTAGCGGGTGAAGGACAATGAGTCAGGCTTGTAAGGCGAACTGTTTCAGGTTTTCAGTTTGGTAATGATGTCGTAAATCGGGCCCAACACGGCAAGCATGATCCAGCCGAGAATGAGGCCTATCGTCACCGTCATCACCGGCTCTATCATGGCCTGAATACGCTCAATGGACTCTTTGACGTCACGATTGTAAAAGTAGCTGACGTTGCGCAAGGCGGCATCCAGACCGCCGGTGCTTTCGCCAACGCGAATCATGCGAATGACCAGCGGCGGAAACAGGCCGGCACTTTGAAACGCCGCCGTGACATTCTGCCCTTCGCCGATGAGCGTGCCGACTCGCCGCAGCGCGTCGCGCACGGCAAGATTGCCGACTACGTCTTCACAGGCTTTGATCGAGTCAAGAATGGTGATGCCACTGCGATACATCATCGCAAAAACGGCCGCAAAGCGCGAAAGGATGATCTTGCGCAAAATGTCGCCAATAAAAGGAAGATTGAGTTTGATTTCATCAAAGCGTGTACGCAGTTTGGTGCTGCTGCGCACAATAAAAAACACTGCTCCGGCGGCGATGACCGGACCGCCGAGCACGAGGTACCAAAAGCGCACAAAAACATCGGATACCGCGAGCAAGATTTTGGTTTGCGTAGGCAACTGCGAACCGGTGGTTTTGATGAATCCGGCCATTTGCGGTACCAGATAAACCATCATGAATACGGTCACCGATATCACCACGAGTAGCAAAAAGCTCGGGTACATGATGAGTTTTTTAGTCTGTGCCGCGAGTTCGTCTTGCCATTTCAGCGTTTCCACCAGGCTGGCTAAAACGTCAGGCAAGGTGCCGGTGTTTTCGCCGGAGCGGATCAGGCTGATGAAAATATCGTCAAATATCGATGGGTGCTCTTCCAGCGCTCCGGATAGTGGCTTGCCACCCTCGATGGTTTCTGTGAGGCTGGCAATCACTTCACGAAAGCGCGGGTTTTCGATGCTGTCGCGCAGATCGGCGAGGCTTTCGACGATGGGCACGCCTGCACGGGCTAGCTGTTCAAGATGGAAGCAAAAGGTAATGAGCTCTTGTCGCGTGATCGTGGTGCGATTGAGCAGACTGTTATTTTTGATCGGGGTGCCGGTGACAAAATCCAGGTCCATGCGCTTGAGGCGCATTTCCAGATCGAGCAGGTTGATGGCATCAAGGCGACCGTGAATCATGCGCCCGGTCTCGGTGACGGCCTTGTACGTGTACAGTGCCACTACATGCGCCCCGTCAAATCGACAACGCGCCCGACTTCTTCTAGCGATGTCGAACCATCTATCACCCGACGCAGGCCATCATCCGCGAGCGTGCGGAAGCCCTTCGTAATGGCGGCGTCACGAATGTCGCGGGTGGGCGCTCGCTGGGCGATCAGGTAGTCGATGTCACTATCAACGCGCAGCAACTCCATAATGGCGATACGTCCTTTGTATCCTTGATAGTCGCACCGTTCGCAGCCACCAGCGCGATACAGAATTGGCGCTGGATGCGGCAGTTCACGCATGCCTAAAAGCTGACACTCATGGGCTTCGGCCGGGTAAGGTTTGCGGCAATGTTTGCACAATCGCCGCACCAGACGTTGGGCGACAATGCCGATGATATTGCCGGCCATGATATCGGGCAGTACGCCGATATCAAGCAAGCGGGGAATTGCGCCAATAGCCGAGTTGGTGTGTAGCGTGGTGTAGACCTGATGGCCGGTCATCGCGGCACGAAACGCCATCTCTGCGGTATCGGCATCACGTACTTCGCCGACCAGAATGACATCCGGATCTTGCCGCATCATGGAGCGAATGCCATTGGCGAAATCGAGCTTGGCAGACTCCGCGACGGAAGTCTGGCGGATCATGCTCATCGGGTACTCAACCGGATCTTCAAGGGTCATGATGTTCACGCCCTCTTCGTTGATGTGGTTCAGCACCGAATACAGGGTAGTGGTTTTGCCGCTACC
>CAZFSH010000011.1:0-20805 GCA_964521935.1 uncultured Propionivibrio sp. | reverse complement strand
TCAAAGCTGCCGCGCGCCGACTGCACATTGCGCAGGAAGGCGCTGAGTTGCTCAAGGCCAGTCGACCACGCCGAGCTGGCCGGCAACAACACACACAGGAGGCAGACGAGATGCGATCGCTTCATCATCGGCTTAGGCAGCAGCCTTGTTGTCGGCATTAGTATTGGCCTTGCTTGTAGTACGGCGTCGCGATGCGGGCTTGCTTGCGTTAGCTGCCTTAGCCACATTGGCCACAGGCTTTTTCGCCGGCGTCGCCCCCGAACGTTCAGCCAGCCAGTCGGCCGATTTCGCCCAGACATTGTTTTGCGCACGGCCACCCAAGATCACGCCCATGTGGCCGCCGGGCGCTACTTCAAAACGTTTATCGGTGGAGCTGACCAATTCCAGACTCTTGCGCGCCGTCCATTCCGACACCAGATTGTCGGTTTCACCGGCGAAGACCAGCAGCGGCGCGGTGATGTGTTTGAAGCGCGAAATTTTCTTGCCAACTTCGATTTCACCCTTGGCCAGTTTGTTATCGACGCTGACGCCAACGAGCATGTCCTGCACCATGCCAGCGGGGAAGACGAGCATGTTGTTGAGGTAGTCGGAGGTGGTGCTGTGCGACTCGACGAACTCGCGATCCCACAGATTCATGAGCAGATCCCAATAGGTCGTAATACTGCCAATCGGGTCGGTCAGCTTGAACGCCAGCGTGGTCACCCAGCCCGGCGCTTGCATCGATTTCGGATTAACCGCGTGCAAACGAAAATCGGTGTATTTACGGATCAACTTGGCCGGCGTATTGATCGCCTGCGAAACCCCGCCGATCACCCCGCCGCCGCGCATGTCGATCGGGCTGGCGATGGTGACGATGTTACGTATGCCATGCGTGGTGGCCAGCCCCGTGTGAATCAGGCTGAGCAAACCGCCCATGCACCAACCAAGCAACGACACCTCCTGACAAGCACTATGTTCGCGCACGGCATCGAGCGCTTCGGTCATCATGCGATCAGCGTAATCCTTCATGCCCAGATTGGCATGGCGCCGGCGCGGCTTGCCCCAGCAGATCAGATAAACCTTGAACCCGCGCGCGGCCATAAAGCGTACCAGACTGCGATTGGGCATCAAGTCGAAGGTTTCAGTGGTCACGCCCAGTGGCGGCACCAAGACCAGCGGGACCAGATGCTTGCGCTTTTGCACAGGCATGGTGCTGCCATCAGCCAACTCGATCTGGCGCTCGTTTTCAAGACCGTAATAGCGCACCGTCATCGGGTCGCCTTCGTGGATCACCTCATAGTCGGTCTGCCCGGAGAGCACCAAGTTTTCGCGGCGAAACAGCCAGTCAAAACCATTGCTCGCCGCATCGGCCAAACGCTCGTTCATTGCCAGCCCCTGATCGAGGGCTTTGCGCATTACGCTAATCATGAGTCACTCCTCCGGCGCGCTACCGGAGGCAGCCACACCTGTTGTTATGGGTTATTCCGAGCGATCGGGTGCCAGCACCTCACGCGCGCCTGTCGCATTGGCCGCCGAAATCAGGCCAGCCTGCTCCATAGCCTCAATCATACGCGCTGCACGGTTATAGCCAATACGCAGGTGGCGCTGGACCAGCGAAATCGACGGACGGCGATTTTTCAACACAATCTCCACCGCCTGGTCGTACATCGGGTCGGCCTCCATGTCACTCGCCGTGCCACCGGAGCTGAGTTCTGTATCTTCGACGGGGCTGGCCAGCACACCCGGCTCGTATTGCGGCGGGCCGATCTTCTTCAGGTGATCGACCACGGCATGCACTTCTTCGTCGGCCACAAAGGCACCGTGCACACGCACCGGCAGCCCCGTTCCCGGTGCGAGATAAAGCATATCGCCCTGCCCTAACAAGGCTTCAGCCCCCATTTGGTCAAGAATGGTGCGCGAATCGATTTTCGACGACACCTGAAAGGCGATGCGAGTCGGAATGTTGGCTTTGATCAGGCCGGTGATCACATCCACACTGGGGCGCTGCGTGGCCAGGATCAAGTGGATGCCCGCAGCGCGCGCTTTTTGTGCCAGACGCGCAATCAGCTCTTCGACCTTTTTGCCCACTACCATCATGAGGTCGGCCAATTCATCGATCACCACCACAATGTGCGGCAAGGTAGTCAGTGGCTCGGGAGCGATCCCCGTTTCCACGCCGCCTTCAACGGTCGTCAGTGACAGCGGATTGGGAATTTTCTCGCCATTTTTGGCCGCCTCGTTGATCTTGGCGTTAAAACCAGCAAGGTTACGCACGCCCACCGCACTCAAGAGCTTGTAGCGATTTTCCATTTCGCCCACACACCAGTGCAGCGCATTGGCGGCCTTGGTCATGTCGGTCACCACCGGACAGAGCAAATGCGGGATGCCTTCGTAAATCGACAGTTCGAGCATTTTCGGGTCGACCATGATCATTTTTACGTCTTTCGGCTCGCTCTTATAGACGAGCGAAAGAATCATGGCATTGACCCCCACCGACTTGCCGGAGCCGGTGGTACCAGCCACTAGCAAATGCGGCATCTTGGCCAGATCGGCAACGACCGGCTGGCCGCCAATGTCTTTGCCCAGCGCCACCGACAAGTGTGAGTGCATGCCGTGATACGCCTGCGAACCGAGAATTTCCGACAAGCGCACAATCTGCCGTTTGGGGTTGGGCAGTTCCAGAGCCATGCACGATTTGCCCGGCACCGTCTCGACCACGCGAATGCTCACCAAGGACAAGGCACGCGCCAGATCTTTCGCCAACCCAACAATGGTTGAACCTTTGACGCCCGTAGCCGGCTCAATTTCGTAGCGCGTTACCACCGGCCCCGGATGGGCGGACACCACCTGCACCTGCACATTGAAGTCCGCCAGCTTGCGCTCAATCAAGCGCGAGGTAAATTCCATCGTCTCGGCCGAGGGCAAATCGGCGGGATTGTGCGAGGGTTCGGCCAGCAAGTGCAGCGGCGGCAGCCCTTCGCCCGGCGCATCGAAGAAAAGCGGCGCCTGCCGTTCTTTTTCGGCGCGCACCACGGCTTTTTTGGCGACGGGCACCTCCAGCTCAACCGGCTCAATTTTGATCGGTGGCGGCGGGCTTTCTTCAATCTGCTTGCGCACCACGGCAACGTCGGCTTCACGCTTTTCCGCCACCACTTTGCCAATACGGCGATCCTGCCAGCCCTCAAGCAAAGCCTTGCTGCCCAACCACGCGCCTTCGAGCAAGGTGCCGAGCATTTCGGCGATAGTCAGCCATGAGGTCCCGACAAACAAGGCGAAGCCAGCCATCCAGGCCGCCAGCAGCAGCAGTGTGCCGCCGGTGAAACCGAGGTACAAACTCACTTGCCGGCCCAGTTCAATGCCAAACACGCCGCCCGGCGCCAAAGGCAAGGCCGTTTTCACGCTCCAAAAGCGGATGGCCTCCAGCGCGCAGGCCGAGGCCATGAGGATTGCAAAACCGATCAAGGCCACGATCAACGGCCGGCGGTCGCCACCAAACAGTTTGTTGATGCCCTGATAGCCCCAGGCCACCAGGAAGAAGGCGAGCGCCACCAGACCCCACGCGGAAAAACCAAAAATATAGAACAGCACGTCGGCCAGCCATGCGCCAAAACGCCCGCCCGGGTTACTCACCGCCTCCACCGCTACGGCATGCGACCACGCCGGATCAGCGCGATCAAAGCCGCCCAGAATCAAGGCCAAGTAAAAGCCGAGGGCGGCAAACATAAGCCAGCGCGCCTCGTGAATACGCTGGGCAATTTTTTCGGGCAATGGCACCGTCGGGGTGACGGGTTGGCGGCTGTACGCCGTGGCGGGGGCTGAATCTAGGGTGTCGGTAGCGCTCATGGGCGATCCTCCTGCAAACTACGGCCCATTATCCGGATTCAGCGCCCGAGGCTGAGCGCGAATAGCCGCAAGAGCCAAGGCTTTTTCAAGGCCTTCGCGGGCACCTATAATCATCATTCACTTTGTCAAACAACATATTGAAAGCCGCCTATGTCTGCAACCGCCCGCCACATCCGTCTGCTTATTCTCGGCTCCGGCCCCGCTGGTTATAGCGCCGCTGTCTATGCGGCACGCGCCAACCTCAAGCCCGTGATCATTACCGGCATGGCGCAAGGCGGACAGCTGATGACCACCACGGAAGTCGATAACTGGCCCGCCGATGCCGATGGCGTGCAAGGCCCGGAACTCATGGCGCGCTTTGAAAAACACGCGACGCGCTTCAATACCGAAATGGTGTTCGACCACATTCACACCGCCCACCTTAAAGAAAAGCCGATCCGGCTGGTTGGCGATGCCGGCGAGTACACCTGCGATGCACTGATCATTGCCACCGGCGCCTCAGCACAATACCTGGGCCTGCCTTCGGAAGAAAAATTCTCCGGCAAGGGCGTCTCCGCCTGCGCCACCTGTGATGGCTTTTTCTACAAAAACCAGCCGGTTGCCGTGATCGGCGGCGGCAATACCGCCGTGGAAGAAGCGCTGTATCTGGCCAACATCGCCAGCCACGTCACCGTGGTGCATCGCCGCGATAAGTTCCGCTGCGAAAAAATCATGGCGGACAAACTTTTCGAGAAAGAGAAAGCCGGCAAGGTCACGATTAAATGGAACCACACGCTGGATGAAGTCCTGGGTGACAAGAGCGGCGTAACCGGCATGCGCATCAAATCAACACAAAACGGCGCAACGGAAGACATCGCACTCATGGGCGTGTTCATTGCCATTGGCCACAAGCCCAATACCGACATCTTTGCCGGCCAGTTGGATATGGAAGGCGGCTACATCGTCACGCAGATGGGGCGCACCGGCAATGCTACGGCGACCTCGGTTGCCGGCGTCTTCGCCGCAGGCGATGTGCAGGACCACATCTACCGTCAGGCCGTGACCAGCGCGGGTACCGGCTGTATGGCCGCGCTGGACGCTGAGCGTTACCTCGACAGCATCGGCCTCGCCGGCTAAGCGTCATGGCGGCAAAAATGCCGCACGGCGAGCCGAATAGGGTCGCGATTGCCCCGGAAGACCTCGCGCACTTTCGTGCCGAGGTCGCCGATGTGCAGCCTTTGCTGCAGGATAAGGTGCACTACGAGCCACCGCCGCCGCCCGCCTGGCCGCAGCACTCACACCGCGATGCACTCGCGGCCTTGGATGAATCGCTGCATGGCGGCGACTTGCTCGACCTGCAACTGGAAGGCGGCGACGAAGCCGCCTATCTTCGCGATGGTGTGCCTCCCGCCGTCCTGCGCGATCTGCGTCGTGGGCGCTGGGTGCGTCAAGCCAAGCTCGATCTGCATGGCCTGAATCGCGACGAAGCCCGTGCCGCCGTTGCCGAGTTCCTCGCTGACTGCCGCCACCGGGGCTTGCGCTGCGTGCGTATCGTCCATGGCAAGGGCATCGGCTCGCCAGGTCGGGAGCCGGTACTGAAAAGACTGGTGTTGGGCTGGCTGGCTCAGCGCAAGGAGGTGCTGGCGTTTTGTCAGGCACGTGCCGCAGAAGGCGGTGCCGGTGCGGTGGTCATGCTGCTGGCGAGCAAGTAAGCTGACAACGGACTGAGCGCCGTCCCACAACAGCTGACTTTTATCGCCGCACGCCCGGAGAATTCACCCCACTAAGAGGCCAAATTAACTCACTACGCCCGTTTTTCGATAACGGTCGAGTACGGGCTCTGGCATGACACGTCCAAACAAAAACGGCGCCAGCATGGTGGTGACAATGCCCATGAGCACCAGCGTCGAGAACATCACCGCACCGATGAAGCCCTTTTGGTAGGCGATGCTGGCTACCACCAGTTCCATGATGCCGCGACCATTGAGCATGCAGCCCAGCCCCAAGGCCTCACGCGATGACATGCCTACCCAGCGACCACCGACCCAGCCGGAGAAAATTTTGGTGACCACCGACACCCCGAGCACGGAGAGCACGAACCCGGTTTCTTCAATGGCATCAATATCAAATTTCAAGCCCAGATAGGCAAAGAAAACCGGGGCCAGAAAACCGCCGGTCACGGAATTGAGCGTTTTCTTCAGCTCCTCGTAGCGACTGGCCAAAAAGTGGCGCTTGTCGATCAGCAAGGCGCCGAAGAAAGCGCCGATGACAAAGTGAAAGCCCAACGCCTCGCTCACCGAACCAAAACCGAGAACAAAAAGCACGACCAGACCAAACAAGGCTTCCGGTCCGAACATGGCAATCAGCCGCTCCGGTATCGCATTCGCCGCCACACCGCGCTGCTCCATCCAGTTAAGCGCGGCATTAAAGCCCAGCACGAGGGCAAACAAACCGGAAAGTTTGATCAGGCTAAAAATGCCGGCACTGATCACTTCGTTGCGCGTCGGCTGCTCCGGCAGTGCCAATACCACGCCCAATACCAGCAAGGCGGTAACGTCGTTCAGGACCGCGGTGGCAATCGAATAACGGCCAATGCGCGAATCCAGCAGGCCCATGACTTCGAGCATCTTTACCGCGACGGGCAAGGCGGTAATGGAAATGCACAATCCAAGAAACAGGCTGCGCATCGCGTCGAGCTCAAAGTAATAGGCGATCGGGTACGCACCGAGAAAGGGGATCAGAAACGAGATGGCCGCCAGCAACAGCCCGCGGCCGCGCATGGCGCTGAAAATATCGGAAAAGCGCATTTCCAGGCCGGCGGCGAGTATCACCAAAAACACGGCCAGATCGGCAATCCCGGAAAGCTGACGCCCCGGGTAAATCAAATTCAGCACCGAGGGGCCAAGCAGCACCCCGGCGAGAATTTCGCCCACGACTTCAGGTTGGTTGTACTTGGCGAACAGCTTGCCGAACAGGCGAGCTACTACCACCAGCACCAGCAGGGTCGTCAGCAGCGACATGGATTACGAGCGGATAAGGCGTCGGGTATCCAGCGTATTGAGCACAATGCGCGAGCGCGCTTAAATCGCGGCCTCGTCGGTTTCGCCGGTGCGGATGCGCACGATCTGTTCGACCGGCGTCACAAAAATCTTGCCGTCGCCGATCTTGCCGGTACGCGCCGCCTTGACGATGGCATCGATCGCCGGCTCTACCGTTGCATCCCCCACCACAATCTCAACCTTGATCTTGGGCAGAAAATCAACCACGTACTCGGCACCGCGGTAAAGCTCGGTATGCCCTTTTTGACGACCGAAGCCCTTGACTTCAGTAACGGTAAGTCCGGTAACGCCTACGTCAGAGAGCGCTTCGCGCACTTCGTCCAGCTTGAACGGCTTGATAACAGCTTCGATTTTTTTCATTTATGTATTCCCCAAGTTTCCCAATTTACCCACTGACCAATCACACTTCGTCAACGAAACGGGATGTTATCGGATACCGCCAGTCCTTGCCGAATCCGCGCTGGGTAACGCGCACGCCGATAGGGGATTGGCGGCGTTTATATTCGTTGCGTTTGAGCATGGCCACCACGCGCGTGACATCCGCCGCCGGCAAGCCGGCAGCAATCAATTGGCGTGGCGACTCGTCACGCTCCATATAGCCTTCAATAATGGCATCGAGTACCGCATAGGGCGGCAGGCTGTCCTGATCGGTCTGCCCTGGCTTCAACTCAGCCGAGGGCGCGCGCGTGATGATGTTCTCCGGAATGACATCAGAAACACTGTTGCGCCAGTGGGCCAGACGGTACACGAAGGTCTTGAACACATCCTTGATCACAGCAAAACCACCTGCCATGTCGCCATAAAGCGTCGCGTAGCCAACGGCCATCTCACTTTTGTTACCAGTGGTCAGGACAATACGGCCCGTACGATTGGATAGCGCCATGAGCAGCATGCCGCGAATACGGGCCTGCAAATTTTCATCGGTGGTATCCCACGCCGGCTTGGGGCCAAGCGCCGACAAAGCCGGGCTTAATGTGTCGGCGTACTGCTGCATCAGCGGCCCGATGGCAATCTCGTCATACTGAACACCGAGGCGACGAACCATCTCGCGCGAATCATCCAGACTCATCTGCGCGGTGTAGGGCGACGGCATCATGACCGCACGCACCTTGTCCGCCCCCAGCGCATCTACCGCGATGGCCAAGGTCAAAGCCGAGTCGATACCACCGGAAAGCCCAATGATGGCGCCGGGAAAACCGTTTTTGCCCAGATAGTCATGCACGCCCAGCGTCAGTGCCGCATACACCTCCGCTTCCGGCGCGAGCACGGGGGCCAATTCGCTCACCGCGACCTGTCCAGCGACTATCTCAACACAAACCACTGCCTCAGTGAACGACGGTAACTGATGGGTCAATTGGCCTTGTGCGTCGAGAACAAATGATGCGCCATCGAAAACCAACTCGTCCTGACCACCCACCAGATTGGTGTAAATCACTGGACAGCCAATGGCCGCTACGCGGCGACGTAATACTTCATAGCGCCGCTGCTGCTTGTTCGTGTGGAAGGGCGAGGCATTGAGGGTGAGCAATACCTCAGCGCCGGCCGCGCGAGCGGCTTCGGCAACACCGGCTTCCCAAATGTCGGCGCAAATGGCGATGCCACAACGCACGCCGTTAATCTCGATCACGCCAGGTTCACTGCCGGCCGAGAAATAACGCTCTTCGTCGAAAACTTCGTAATTGGGCAAGCGTTGCTTGCAATACGTGTTGCTCACGGTACCGCGTTCGAGCAGCGAAGCGGCATTAAACCGTTCCTTGCCACGCAGCACCGGATGACCGAGGAGAATCGGCAACGGCGCAGCAGCGGCTAGCGCAGCCGTCTCACGCTCACAGGCACGCAAAAAGTCTTCGCGCAGCAGCAGGTCTTCCGGTGGGTAGCCGCAGAGCGCGAGTTCTGGTGTCAGCAGCAGATCCGCGCCTTGGTCAGCCGCCGTACGGGCGGCGACCAAAATGCGTTGGGCGTTGCCCGCCAGATCGCCAACCACCAGGTTGAGCTGAGCAATGGCAACGCGCAGGGTTTTCGCCACGATAGTGCCTGCAGCGATCAGAACGCCGGCTTTTCCTTGGCGTCGTTAAAGTTTTTAACGCCGTCGTTGATTTCGCCACGCGCATCGTCAATGCCATACCAGCCATTGATTTTGACGAATTTACCCGGCTCCAAGTCTTTGTAATGCTGGAAGAAATGGGAAATCTGGTCGAGCACGATTTGCGGCAAGTCACTGGGTGACTGCACGCTCTTGTACATGGGCGTGAGCTTGTCGACAGGGACCGCCAGCACTTTGGCATCATCACCCGCTTCATCCGTCATTTTGAGCACGCCAATCGGGCGGCAGCGCACAACAACGCCGGGGGGCAGAGCAAACTGGGCGATCACCAAGACATCGACCGGGTCGCCATCGCCCGCGATGGTGTGCGGAATGTAGCCATAGTTGCACGGGTAATGCATGGCGGTGGACATGAAGCGATCCACGAAAATGGCGCCGGAGTCTTTATCGACCTCGTATTTGATTGGCTCCGAGTGCATCGGAATTTCGATAACCACATTGAAATCATTCGGTAAATCTTTGCCCGACGGTACGCGATCCAGACCCATGACTAAGCTCCTTGACTAAACGTTCGATTATAGCGACTCAATGATTACGACCGGGTTACGAGCAGCTTGCCGCCCGAATTACTCTGGGCTCTGACCACGTATCCAGCGTCGCAGCAACAAAGAGTTGCTCACGACAGACACCGAACTCGCGGCCATTGCCGCCCCCGCCAAGACCGGATTGAGCAGCCCCAGCGCGGCAGCGGGAATACCGATAATGTTGTAGATAAAGGCAAAAAACAGGTTTTGGCGAATCTTCGCCAAGGTCGCCCGGGATAGCGAAATGGCTTGGGCAATGCTCGCCAGGTCGTTGCGCATCAGCGTAATGTCCGCCGTTTTCATCGCGACATCGGTTCCCGCCCCCATGGCAAAGCTGACATCCGCTGCGGCCAGCGCCGGGGCGTCATTGATGCCGTCACCGACCATTCCCACGCGTAAGCCTTCGCCGCGCAAACGCGTAATCAGGGCCAGCTTGTCGGCCGGCAATGCACCGGCGTGCACATCCGAAGCGGCTATGCCAAGCTGTCGGGCGATCGTCAGCGCTGTGGCCGGATGGTCGCCGCTCAGCATGATGGTGCGCACCCCCAAGTCGCGCAACGCTTGCAAGGCCACGTTGGCGCCGGGACGGATCGCGTCGGCAATTTCGATCAGACCGAGCAAGACACCATTGGCCGACACCGCCACCACACTGGCGCCGCGCGCGTACATGGCGTCGGCAGCGGCTTGGGCATCAGCCATCAGCAAGCTCTTGCTAGCCGCCCACGCCAGACGCCCAACACGAATCTCTGCCTCACCGACCTGGCCGACTACGCCGCTACCTGCTTCCGTAAGCACTCCCGTCGCAGGAGTCATCGCGACGCCCAAAGTCTGCGCGTAAGCCACCAAGGCCACCGCGAGCGGGTGGCGTGCGCTTTGTTCGACAGCGGCGGCCAGCGTAAGCATGGTCAGCACGGCCTCCGTCGGCGCATCAGGCGCCGTGCCACAGCGACTGTCCCCAGGGATACCGCTATGCATAATTTTTCCATCCGGCGTCCAGACCGCCACGACGCTCGGTGTCCCCTGCGTCAGGGTGCCCGTTTTATCCAGTGCAATGACATCCAGTTTTTCTGCCAGCTCGAGCGCCGGCGCGTTGCGTATCAAAATGCCGGTGCGCGCCCCCAAGCCGCTGCCCACCATCATCGCCGTCGGCGTAGCCAGCCCCAGTGCACACGGGCAGGCAATCACCAGCACGGCCACCGCATTGATCATGGCCGCTGAAAAGTCGCCCGACCACCACCAGCCAAGGGACAAGGTCGCGAGGGCTACCGCCACCACGACTGGGACAAATACCGCGGCTACCCGATCCGCCAGCGCCTGCACCGGCGCCCGCGAGCCCTGTGCGCTTTCAACCAGTTGAATGATGCGCGCCAGCAAGGTGTGACGACCTACGCCGCTGACACGGCAGCGCAACACGCCCTCGCCATTGATCGTGGCGGCAAACACGGTATCGCCCGGCCGCTTGTGCACCGGCCGACTTTCGCCGGTCAGCATGGCTTCGTTGAGTGTCGATTCGCCAGCGAGAATTTCCGCATCAACGGGCACGGCATCGCCCGTACTGACCACGATGATGTCACCGGGAATCAAGGTAGCCACGGCCACGTCAAGCAAACGTACCTGGCCATCCACCACGCGCTCCAGGCGTGCGCTAGTCGGCTGCAAACTGGCGAGTTGCTCAATCGCTTCGGCGGTCTGACTCTTGGCGCGGGCTTCGAGTAATTTACCCAGCAGCACCAAGGTAATGACGGTGGCCGAGGACTCGAAATAAACATGCTGGTGCGCCAATCCGGCCACAGTCACGACGGTGCTATACAGCCAGGCCATGCTGGTTCCCAAGGCAACCAGTACGTCCATGTTGCCAGAGCCACCACGCAGCGCTTTCCAACCACCCACATAGAAGCGCCAGCCAATGTAAAACTGAACCGGCGTCGCCAAGCACCATTGCAGCCAGCGCGGGATGAAGTCAGCATGCGGGTTGGCGTTCAATCCAACGCCCATGTCACCGCCCAACATAAACGGCATTTGCGCGAGCAAAGGCAGCGTTAACACCAGCGCGAACCAAAACTGGCGCAAGTCTTCATCAAGCAACTGTTGCTTGGTGGCTTTTTCGGCGTCACGGGTATCGTCGGTCGATATGCTGGCGCCATACCCGGCCTTGGTGACGGTTTCAATCAGCTGCTGTGGCGACATGGTCGCCGCGTCATAGCGCACATACGCGCGTTCGGCAGCAAAGTTCACCACCGCCTCGGTGCCCGACAAGGCATTCAGATCGCGTTCAACGCGCGCCGCACAATTGGCACAGCGCAGGCCAGTCAGGGCCAGCTCCAGCGCTGTCTCCCCAGCCGAAGTAGGTACCAACGCCTGAACGTTCGCGCCACCAGTCGTGGCGTTCGTTTTTTCTGCGTCCAAAATCAGTTGCCTACTCATAGGTGACACACGACTCCCTGCCATAAACGGCCACCCAGCGTGGTGGCATTGAGCAAGCCCCACACGCCGAACCCGCCTACCAGAAAACCCGCCGCCAGACGTAAGCCACGACTGTGCACGAGACCACGAAAGCGTGCCAGGAGCAAGCCGGCCAAGAGCAAGTTGGGCAAAGTGCCCAAACCAAAAGCCAGCAAGGTTGCACCACCACGCAACGCACCGCCAGAGAGTAAGGCCAGGGCCAGCACGCTATACACCATGCCGCACGGAAGCCACCCCCAGAGCATGCCCAAGGGGAATGCCTGCGCGGGGCCACGCACCGGTAAAAAGCGCTTAGTGAATGGTTGAACGCGCCGCCACAGCCATTGTCCCGCGCGTTCGGTAAAGGCCAGCGCCCTGGTCGTACCGGCAAGATATAGGCCCAAAGCAATCATCATCACATTGGCGGCGACATACAGGCCCAGCTGAATCGGCAGCGCACCTTCGAGCAGCAGACCCAGGCTGCCGAGCGCCCCCATGGCCGCGCCGGCGAGCGTGTAAGTGCTGATACGGCCGAGGTTGTAAGACAGGTGAATAAGCCAAACGGGGTGACGTGCAGCGGCGGCAGCGGGCATATTCAAGCTCAGCGCCGAGACAATGCCGCCACACATACCGGCGCAATGGACGCCTCCGAGCAAGCCGACAAGAAATACCGCAAGGAAACCAGTTTCAGGCATGGCGTGCATTGTGCGCTAAATGCGTGATCGTAAGACCCTGCTGAAAAGTCAGTCACTGTGGGACGGCGCCCGCAGCAATGCGGCACCAATCCAATCAGCACCAATCAAAAGCTGTTGGTCAAATCACCTTGGAATAGCGCTTGCGCTCGCTGTCTTCGCGCAAGTAGCGGTCAAACACCATGGCAATGGCACGCACCAGCATGCGGCCGCGCGGCAGCACGGTGATCCAGTGGTCATCGATAGTCAGCAAGCCGCCGGCTTCCATGCTCTGCAGTTGCTCGATTTCAGCGGAAAAATAGCTCTTGAAATCAATCAGGTGGGCGATTTCAAACGCCTCGATCGAGAGGGCAAAATGGCACATCAGCGCCTGAATGATGCTGCGGCGAAGCAGATCGTCTGCGGTGAGCTCAATCCCACGCATGACAGGCAGCCGGTCTTGATCGAGTGCATCGTAGTATTCATCGAGCGTTTTAACGTTCTGACAGTAGCTCGGCCCGACTTTGCCAATGGCCGAGACGCCAAACGCCATCAGATCGGCTTCGGCATAGGTCGAGTAGCCCTGAAAATTTCGGTGCAGGCGGCCATGGCGCTGGGCGATGGCAAGCTCATCATCGGGTTTGGCAAAGTGATCCATGCCAATGAAAACGTAGCCGGCGTCGGTCAGGCGGCGAATCGCTAACTGAAGAATCTGCAGCTTGGTATCAGCGTTCGGTAAATCCGCCTCGGCAATACGCCGCTGGGGCTTGGCCAGATTCGGCAGATGCGCGTAGCTATAAATCGAGAAGCGATCCGGGTCGAGCTTGAGCACCTCGTCCAAGGTGCGGTCAAAACTGACGACATTTTGCTTGGGCAGGCCATAAATAAGATCAACCGACATGCCCTTAAAGCCAAATTCGCGGGCCGACTCAACCACCAAGCGGGTTTCGTCGATCGACTGAATACGGTTTACAGCCTGCTGGACGTCAGAGTCAAAATCTTGCACGCCCAAACTCATGCGATTGAACCCCAGTTCGGCCAGCACCTTGACGGTTTCGCGGTCGACTTTACGCGGATCAACCTCGATCGAATACTCACCACCCGGCAGTAATCGAAAGTGGCTGCGGGTCAAATCCATCAGCCGGCGCATCTCGTCATGCGAGAGAAAAGTCGGCGTGCCGCCGCCCCAGTGCAGCTGAATGACATCATGACTGCCTTCAAGCATCGACGCCTGAAGCGCCAACTCCTTACCTAAGTACTTGATATATTTAGCTGAACGCCCGTGATCCTTGGTAATAATCTTGTTGCAAGCACAGTAGTAGCAGATGGTGTTACAGAAGGGCAGGTGCACATATAATGATAAGGGACGGCTTATACCGCCGATTGTGCGTTTGCCCAGCCAAGCACCATAGTGATCTGCATCAAACGCTTCAATAAAGCGGTCCGCCGTCGGATACGACGTATAGCGCGGTCCGTTCACATCAAAGCGACGGATCAGGGCGGGATCAAAGATCAGTTCCTGCGAGCTGATAACTTGGGTAAGCATAGTCTGCGAAGCATGAGCCATGATGATTTTTTATACGTTGACACAGATCAAACCAAACCACATCACGATCCCTATTGCCATCCGCCACGCGCAAAAAATTTGGCAAAACCGTAATTCCTGACGCAGCAAAACCTGAAGCTATCGCATGCACACGCCGCTAAAAAGCAAGATCGACATTGTTCCTCCCATGGAAGCACTGCGCTCCGCCTGCTCGCAATGCAATCTGCGCGAGCTGTGCTTGCCGCTTGGCTTGCAGGCCGAAGAAATCGAGCGCTTGGATACGCTGGTGGCGGATCGCATCAAACTCAAGCGTGGCGACCACCTGTATCGCGCGGATGATCAATTTGAAGCGATTTACGCTATCAAAGCCGGGTTCTTCAAAACCGATCTGCTGACCGAAGACGGTCGCGACCAGGTTACCGGCTTTCAGATGGCTGGCGAAATTCTAGGCATGGACGGCATTAGCAACGATCGCCACTCGTGCAATGCCGTCGCGCTCGAAGACAGCGAAGTGTGTCGTATTCCCTTTGCCACGCTGGAACAGCTAGCGAGCGAAATTCGTACCTTGCAAAGCCACTTTCATCGCGTCATGAGTCGTGAAATCGTGCGCGACCAGGGCGTAATGATGCTGCTGGGCAAAATGCGCGCTGAAGAACGACTGGCGGCATTTTTACTCAATCTATCGCAACGCTTTACCGCACGCGGCTATTCACCCGCCGAGTTTCACCTGCGTATGACGCGCGATGAAATTGGTTCGTACCTGGGTATGAAGTTGGAAACGGTGAGCCGCTGCTTCTCGCGCTTTCAGGAAGAGGGGCTGATTTCGGTGCAACAAAAGCATATCCGGATCATCGACATTCCCGGCCTGAAACGCCTCATTGCTGGATAAGCAGCGGTGGCTAACCGGCAATAGCTGGCACCAAGGAAACTCCGGAGCCAAGTTCTGGAACCAAGCCCCGGGGTGCGCAATCAGGTTTTCAATATACCCACGTCAAGACGCGAGAACCAGTCGATAAAGCGCTTCACATCTTCGCCTTTGTAAATCGAGCCGTGCTGCGGGCAAAGCATGTCAATGTCCATGGCAGAAACTCGCGCGCACCAGTCATTTTTGGCCTTGTTCGAGCCCATCCAGCGACGATGAAAACCTTCGGCGTGCCGGATGTGCTGATCGAAGTTCTCGACAAACATGGTGTCTTCGCCCGGCGGCAACAGCGCTGCACCGACGTCACCCGAGAACAGGATTTTGGCTTTCGGGTCGTAAAGGTGAAAATTGCCGGAGGAGTGCAGGTAATGCGCCGGAACCGCTTGCAAGCGCAAGCCGCCGAGCATGATGTCCATCCCGTTATCGGGAATCGGCAAAAAGGTATCGTCAGCACCGCCAAAGTGGGGGATAAAGCTCTGCCAGAGCCAGCTCACATAGCACTTGAGCTTGGGGTTGAACTCCAGCCAAAGCGACAGCGACGAAGCAATATCCGGATCTTGATGCGAGGCAAAAATGCGATCAATTTTGCGCGGATCAAACACCGTGCTCACCGCCGAAAACACCGCGGGGAATATCTCATTGCCACCGGGATCGAGAATGAGTGCATCGTCACCATTGACAACCAGGTACTCATTGGTATCAATCAGGTAGTTCGGCCGCGCCGGGTCACGGACAATTGCAATCCATTTGTGATCGCCATCTTCGTAAATAGACCGTGCCATTTTCATGCTGCCATCTCCTCGTCGTTCTGGTGTTTGGTCAAGGCGGCGAGTGATCGCTGAATGTCGCCTATCGTAAGTTCAAAATCGCTCGATACCTGCATCAGCGAGGCCGAAAAGCCGCCGCCATATGCCGCTTCAATTTTGGCTGAGCGCGCCAGGACACTGCCCAGTTCAACCAACTGAGCGGTATCCGCAATCATCTGTCCAAGCCGCCGATCCAGCGAAGCCATCTGCTGCTGACGTTCAGCGAGCGCGCCGCTATGCAAGTCGCGCATGAAGCGCTCCACGATTCGACGCCCTTCACCCTGGCTGTTTTCCAGCGTCCGCTCCAGAAGACGATTGACCCGTGCCTGCTTGAGCAGTGCCGTTACCGTGGCCGTGCTGCCGTAAGTCATCTCACGCAAGGTTTCCATTTGCTGTTGCAAATCGGTAGCGAAACGCCGTAACTCGTTGGACAACACGCCAAAACCCAGTGCCGACTGTCCGGCCCGCTTGGCCAGAAAGATGGCATTCATGGCCATGAGATTGATCTTGAACGCTGTGGCCACAACGCGCTTGATTTCCTCATTGACGCGCACAATACGCCTGAGCTCTTGCCCGGCTTTGTCGTTGTCGCGCATGGTTCTCCTCTCGGATGCTGAAAATAATTCTGTCACAGCGAAAAACCGCTGTCCGCTTCGCACTCCAGCAAGGTTAGCAAGTTTTCCCCCTCTTTGTGCACGGGTAAAGGGACAAACAACATCGAGATTGTCGACTTCGCTAAAGGAATTTCCGATAATCCCCGGCACACGACCTGCAGCCAGGGTAATTACCCGGGGCAGGTCAATTTTTTTCAGTCTGGAGTCACGACATGAGCGCACGCATTCTTGATGGCAACGCCCTCTCGGCAACCGTCCGTAGCCAATTAGCCGAACGAACGGCCAAACTCACGGCACAAGGCACCACGCCTTGCCTGGCCGTCATCCTGATTGGCGACGATGCCGCGTCGGCGGTTTATGTCCGCAACAAAGTCGCCGGCTGTGAAAAAACCGGGCTGCGCTCACTGAAATTCACTTACGGCAGCAGTGCATCTCAAGATGAAGTTTTGGCGAAGGTCGCGGAGCTCAATGCCGACCCGAGCGTGCATGGCATTCTCGTGCAGCTACCGCTGCCCAAACACTTCGACGCCGATGCCGTGCTCGACGCTATCACGCCGGACAAGGATGTCGATGGCTTTCACGCCGAAAATATCGGCGCCCTTGCCCAGGGCAAGCCGCGATTCATTCCCTGCACCCCGTACGGCGTCATGCAAATGCTCAAGAGCGAAAATGTGCCGCTAAAGGGAGCCGAAGCGGTCATCGTGGGTCGCAGTAATATTGTCGGCAAGCCCATGGCACTGCTGCTGCTGGCCGAGAGCGCAACTGTCACCGTCTGCCACTCGCAGTCCAAAGACCTGGCCTTCCACACCCGCCGTGCCGATATCCTGGTCGCGGCGGTGGGGCGAGCAAAAATGATTACCGGCGACATGATCAAACCCGGCGCCACAGTCATCGATGTAGGCATCAACCGCACCGCGGAAGGCAAACTGTGCGGCGATGTGGATTTTGATTCCGCCAAGGATGTCGCTGGCTTGATCACTCCCGTGCCTGGTGGCGTTGGCCCAATGACCATTACCATGCTACTCGCCAATACGCTGGAGTCTGCTGAACGCGCCGCCGCAGCCGCTAACGCTACCGCTGAAAAAGGAGCCTGACATGAACGCCAAATCCATGCACCCGCTTGTGGGCATAGTGATGGGCTCAGACTCAGACTGGCCCACCATGCAAGCGGCTGCGCAAATCCTCAAGGACTTTGGCGTACCCTATGAAGCACGCGTGGTCTCGGCGCATCGCACTCCGGACTTGCTCTTTGATTACGCGGCTGTCGCGCAAGAGCGCGGCTTGCGCGCCATCATCGCCGGAGCAGGTGGCGCCGCTCACCTGCCCGGCATGCTGGCCTCCAAAACCATTGTGCCTATCCTCGGCGTGCCGGTCGCCTCCAAGCATCTCAAAGGCCTCGATTCCTTGCTCTCTATCGTGCAAATGCCCAAGGGCATTCCGGTTTCGACTTTTGCGATTGGCGAAGCGGGCGCCGCCAATGCGGCCCTCACAGCTGTGGCCATACTAGCAGGCACGGATCCGGCGCTCGCAGATTCGCTCAATCACTTTCGCACCACGCAGGCCGAGCGCGTGCTCGACATGAAGCTACCCGAACTCTGAGTTTATGCAAACCACCGCCGCTACTATCTCCCTCGGTACGCCCAGCATCATTGACACAGCCGCCATCAAGGCATTCTTCACCGACCTACAAGCGCGCATTGTCAGCGAACTCGAAGCCTTCGATGGTCAGTCATTTCGTACCGATGCCTGGAATCGCCCGGCCGGTGGTGGCGGTATCTCTCGCCTGATTGAAGAGGGTAGTTTTTTTGAACGTGGTGGCGTCAATTTCTCGCACGTCATGGGTGACAAGCTGCCTCCTTCGGCGACGGCGCACCGACCGGAGTTAGCCGGGCGCACATGGGAAGCCATGGGGGTATCGCTTGTCCTGCACCCACGTAACCCACACTGTCCAACCGCTCACATGAACGTACGCTGTTTCATCGCGCACGGTGACACAGCTGACGCGGCGCCCGTATGGTGGTTTGGTGGCGGCATGGATTTAACGCCGTACTACGGCGTCGTGGATGACGCACAGCACTTTCACCACACCTGTCGCGCGGCGCTCATGCCGTTTGGTGATGAGGTCTATCCGCGCTATAAAAAATGGTGTGACGAATACTTTTTCCTCAAGCATCGCAATGAAGCGCGTGGCGTTGGCGGCATCTTTTTTGATGACTTGAGCGAAGGCGGCTTTGCACGGTGTTATGCGCTGATGCAAAGCGTCGGCAATGCCTTTACCGCCGCCTACCTGCCGATCTTGGCGCGTCGCCGCCACGACGTCTATGGCGAACGTGAGCGCGATTTTCAGGCCTATCGGCGTGGACGTTACGTCGAGTTCAATCTGGTCTGGGACCGCGGCACCCTGTTCGGCCTGCAGTCGGGCGGGCGCACCGAATCAATCCTGATGTCGCTCCCGCCCATCGTCAAATGGCGCTACGACTGGCAGCCAGAACCGGGAAGCGCCGAAGCGCGGCTATACACCGACTTTTTGCCGCCTCGCGACTGGCTGGCCGCCTAAAACCTAAGGCGCCGTGCCACAGCGACTGAGTTTTAGTGACTTTCGCTGACTTTTACAGCCTATGAGTCGCGCGCAAAATAAGCCTGCAACCCGGCCAGCAAACCGGCATCGCCGGGCTCAGTCAGAATGATGTGCTTGAGCTTGTGCCGCGCCGCCTCATGCGCAATGCGCTCATGCGACACGAAGGTAGGCGTGTTGCGCCAATAAGCCTGCCCTAAATGCCCCACCATGCCGGCAAAGTAACGCACGCCCTCACTGCTGGTCAGCGTTACTGCTGCCAAATTGTCACGCTGCCATAACGCCAGTAACGGTGCAGGATCTGTCTCGGCCTGTGAGCGGTGATAACACGTCAAATAATCAACGGTAGCGCCACGCGCTGATAGGGTTTCACCCAGTAGCTCGCGGCCCCCATCGCCACGGCAAACCAGGACGCGCTGACCGCCGACATCGTGCAAGGCGGGCATTGCCAGCAAACTCTCCGAGTCAAACTTGCCCTGCGGCGACAATACGTTGCCGATGCCAAATTTGGCCAAGGCCAACTCGCTGCTTTTTCCCACCGTAACGGCTCGCACCGCCAGCGGCCATTGCCGATGCCGCAACATGACGCGCAGCGCATGCGTCACCGCATTCGGACTGACAAAAACCACGAAATCGTAATCATCGAGGTGAATGGCCATATCCAACAGCGGCGTTTCATCGCTGACTGATTTAATCGCGAGCACCGGAAAGCGTACCGGCATGGCCCCCGCATCAAGCAATGCCTGGCAAAGATTCGCTGCCTGATCCAAAGGCCGGGTGACAACAATATGCCGCCCCGCCAAGCTAGATGCCAAGCTCACCGCCAAGGACACGCCTCAGGAGAGCGCCGCAAGAATCTCGGCGGCCCCCTCTTGCCGCAGCATCTGGGCCAAATCCTGGCCCAGCGTTTCCGGCTGATCCATGCTACCAATCTTGTTCGCTCTGGCGATATGCGTGCCCTCCGGGTTCGCCACCAAGCCGCGCAGATGTATGGTCGCCCCCTCCAACTGGGCAAACGCCGCCAGCGGCACCTCGCAACTCCCCGCAAGGGCGCGCGAGACCGCTCGCTCAGCCCTTACACAGACGGCTGTCCCGTGATCATTCAAGGGTGCCAACCACTGTGTTAGGTCGGCACGCGAAGACAGCACTTCAATACCGATCGCCCCCTGACCCACGGCCGGCAGACTCACCTCCGACGGAATCAAGGCCCGAATCCGCTGAGCTAAGCCCAAGCGGGTCAAGCCTGCGGCGGCCAAAATAATGGCGTCAAACTGGCCCTCATCGAGCTTGCGCAAGCGCGTGTCCAAATTGCCACGCAACGGTAACACCGACAGATAAGGGTAGCTGGCATGCAATTGCGCCTCGCGGCGCAAACTTGAGGTACCGACCACGGCACCGGGCGGCAAGTCGTCCAAGCTGGCATAGCGGTTGGAAACCAGGGCATCTAAGGGAACTTCACGCTGCCCAATCGCCACGAGCGAAAACTCGGGTTCCAGCTGCATCGGCACATCTTTCATCGAATGCACCGCGAGATCAGCCTCACCATTCAATAAGGCCGTTTCCAACTCCTTGATGAACAAGCCCTTGCCACCCACCTTCGCCAATGGGCGATCCAGAATCTGATCGCCGCGCGTAGTCATGCCTAATAACTCCACCGAACACGATGGGTAAAGGGCTTGCAATTGAGCACGCACATGCTCTGCCTGCCACAGCGCCAAGCGCGATTCACGCGTGGCAATCA
>CAZFSH010000010.1:0-21619 GCA_964521935.1 uncultured Propionivibrio sp. | reverse complement strand
TGGACAAATCAAGACCGTTTATTTTCTTAAATTCTTCGATGATAAAGTCGATCATACGCTGGTCGAAATCTTCGCCACCGAGGAAGGTGTCGCCATTAGTCGACAGGACTTCAAATTGCATTTCGCCGTCAACATCGGCGATCTCGATAATGGAGACGTCAAAGGTGCCGCCGCCCAAATCGTAGACAGCAATCTTACGGTCGCCCTTGCCGGTTTTGTCGAGGCCAAACGCCAATGCTGCAGCAGTTGGCTCATTGATGATGCGCTTGACATCCAGACCCGCAATCCGGCCTGCATCTTTGGTGGCCTGGCGCTGGGCGTCATTAAAATAAGCCGGAACCGTGATGACGGCTTCGGTGACTTCTTCGCCGAGGTAGTCTTCAGCGGTTTTTTTCATCTTGCGCAGGACTTCAGCGGAAACCTGCGGAGGGGCCATCTTGTCGCCTCGCGCTTCAACCCATGCGTCACCATTGTCGGCTTTGACGATCTTGAACGGCATCAGGTCGATGTCTTTCTGAACTTCTTTCTCTTCAAAGCGACGGCCGATCAGGCGCTTGACAGCGTAAAGCGTGTTCTTGGCGTTGGTGACAGCCTGACGCTTGGCCGAGGCGCCACACAGAATTTCGCCTTCGTCGGCATAGGCAACGATGGACGGTGTGGTGCGCGCGCCTTCCGAGTTTTCGATGACCTTGGGCTTGCCGCCTTCCATGATGGCGACGCAGCTGTTGGTGGTGCCGAGGTCAATACCGATAATCTTGCCCATGATGTATTCCTTTTCTCTTAAAAGTGGCGGCTGGTGGCGTGTACCACCAGTCAATTTCTAAATCTGTACGGGATATGGGGCTATTGCCCCGGGGTTCAAGTGCTTGCGTTGGTCTTTTGCCTAAGACTTTGCCTAGAACTTGGTCTAGGACTTGGCTTTGGCAACGACAACCAAGGCCGGCCGGATCACACGCTCGTGCAGGGCGTAGCCTTTTTGCAGAACGTTGAGCACCGTATTGGGCTCCGTGCTGTCATCGGGTGCGTCGATCTGGCTGATAGCTTGATGCTTGTGTGGGTCAAATTTCTCGCCAAGTGGTGCAATTTCGACCAACTGCGACTTCTCGAACGCAGAAACTAACTGACGCAAGGTCAGCTCAACGCCCGACTTTAATGCTTCGGCATCTTGTTTTTCATTGGCTAGCGCGGCTTCGAGGCTGTCTTTGACCGCTAGCAATTCGCCAGCAAAGCGCTCAATGGCAAATTTTCCTGCCTTGGAAATGTCATCTTGCGCACGGCGGCGGATGTTTTCGCCTTCGGCCTTGGCGCGCAACCACGCATCGTGGTGTTCAGCGGCTTTTAGTTCAGCCGCCTTGAGCAACTCTTCAAGGCTGGGCATAACCTCGGCTTCCGAGCCGGCTTCCTGCGCGCTCGAATCGCTAACGTTAGGATTTTGTTCAGCAAATTCCTGAGGGTTTGACGCTTCCTGCATGGTGAGGGCTCCTGAATACATCAATAACCCGCCACATATGAGGGTGCAAGGGGGCTTTTCAAGCCCCTTGCGGATGAAATTTTCAGGTTTTGAAGCGGCTTACGGTTTCCTGTAGTTTGCTAGCCAGTTGCTCCAAGCGTTGCGCGGCATTGGCGGTTTGGTCGATGGCCTGGCCATTTTGCTGAGCCATGATGGCGATAGCTTCAATGTTGCTGGCTACCTCGGCACTGGTGCGGCGCTGCGCTTCGGTCGCGTTGGCGATGTCATCCATGCCACGACCGACATCCTGTACCGAGGTGCTGGCGGCGGCAAGCACGTCCGCAACGGTGCCCATGGACTTCTGGCTGGAGGTGATGTGATCAAGACCGCTGGCAATTGAGCGTTGCACGGTGTCTGATTGCTCAGACAGCGTGCGCGTGACGCCATCAATTTCGCTGGCCGAGGCCGCGGATTTTTCTGCGAGCTTGCGTACTTCATCGGCCACGACGGCAAAGCCGCGGCCTTGTTCGCCGGCACGCGCGGCTTCAATGGCGGCATTAAGTGCGAGCAGATTGGTTTGATCGGCAATGTCGCGCACTTCACGGGTCATCGCGGTGATGGCTTCGGTACTATGGACAAATTGGCCGACGGCATCAGCAATTTCCTTTACCGTGGTTTCCACCTGACCAACTTCACCAATCAGGCGCGACAGGCTGGCATCGCCTTCGCGTGAGCGCTCAAGGCTTTCGCGCGACTGCTGGTGCACGTGTTCGGTGCTCTGGGCAACGGCGCTGATGTTGCCCACCATTTGCTCGACAGCTTTTGCGGCGATTTGCGACTTCTCACTCTGCTGGGTAGAGCTGCTGGCTACTTGGCCAGCGCTATCGGCAAGCTCACGTGCCGCGGACGATACTTCGCTGGCCGATATGCTGACCTGTTTTACCAGCCCGCTGAATTTCTCCATCATGCTGTTGAAGGCGGATGAGGCTTCACCGATCTCGTCTTGACCTTGAATTTCCAGACGACGGGTCAGATCGCCTTCACCGCTGGCGATCTCACGCAGGCCATCGACCATGTGGTCCAGCGGCCGGGTGACGAAATTACGAATAAACAGCCAGATAAAGGCAAATAAGGGGATGCTGACGGCAATCGCTGCAGCGAACGTTTTCATGCGTTGGGCGGCTAAGGCATCATTGACCTGATTCAGCGATATTTTCATGCTAACCAGGCCGAGACTGGTGCCCTCATCGACCATGTGGCACATCAAACAGTTTTTGCCCAAGTAGTCTTTTTGTGCGGTAACCGGGCGGACAACACGCAGAAACTCGCCCTTGGCGTCTGACTGGACTTCAATAAACTCTCTTTTTGAGCTGATGACACTGGCTTCGATGGCGTCGGGTGCGGTGTTGTCGGTGGCATTGCCAGGGCCGAACTGCTTGTTGACAGCTTCTCCGCGAAGGACGCGTAAGTCACGGATGATGGACAGCTGTTTGATCTGGTCGAGGAAGACTTCGCGCTGACCGACGGTGCCGGTAATCATCATGCCGGTCAGGCCGGCCATGGTGGCTTCGTGCATAGACAGCGAAAACTGTCGTGCCTGCTCGATAGCGGTTTGGCGGCTGATGTGGCTTTCCCAGAAAATGACACTGGTCCACGCGATGATCAGCATGAAGGCAATAGCACCGGTAAGGCGAATCCATATTTTCATATTGGCAACGGCGGTCATTCACGACACTCCGGGAAAGTTCTTCGCCTGATTCTAGTGGCAGTCGGTCTTGCTGCGGTGCCCTAGAACAACAGACTTTCGTTGCCTTATTCCATCAGATGTCTTGGTGCAATCCACGTGCCGGGCATCTGCCCGGCAGCCCCGGCGGGTTACACCTGGAACCGTTGAACCAGATCCTGGAGACTCTGGGCACGGCTAGACATGGAGGTCATTACGCTGGATGCATCACGCACGGCGGTATCGGCAGTGTTAGCACGGGTGCTGATTTCACTGGACGAGCGTGCCAGCTCTGTGACGGCCGCGGCTTGTTCGCGGGTTTCGCTGGCGATCTCTTGAAAGGCGGCGACGGCCTCTTCCATGAGTGATCGGATCATGCTGATGGCTTCGGTTGCCTCCTGTGCCTGTGAGACGCCACCGCTGACAGTCTTGACGGCGTTGTCCATACTGGCCACGACCTCCTGGGTATCGTGGCCCATGCCATCGATCATCCCGCCAATTTCGACGGTCGCCTGGCCGGTACGCTCGGCCAGTTTACGTACTTCGTCCGCGACAACGGCGAACCCGCGCCCTTGCTCACCGGCGCGCGCCGCCTCGATGGCGGCATTGAGTGCCAGCAGATTGGTCTGGTCGGCGATCTCGCGAATGACGCCGACGATCTGCCGGATTTCGCTGGCGCGGTGCGACAGGCCAGTCATGGTTTGACCGAGTGAGGTCATGGCGACCGAGGCGCGGCCCACGTCACTGGCCATGGCACCGACGGCCGTGGCGCTTTCGGCGGACTGCCGTCCTGCTCGGTCGACGGTGCCCGAGGCAGTGCTGACGCGCTCGGCGATCTGATTAATGCGGACCGTGATGTGGGCAATGGCGGCGGCATTGCTTTCCACGATGCGCGCCACATCGGCCGTATTGCTGGCGATGTTTCCGGCGGCCTCGCGCGAGGCTTCCACACCACGATGCACTTCGATGGCTTCTTTGCGTACCGAGCCAATCAAGTTGCGCAGCGAGTGGTTCATTTCTTCCACTGAGGCCATTGCACTGCCCTCCGGCGCGGATACGGCGGGTGCGGCCAGATTGCCGCTGGCGATATTGCGCAAGACCCTAGCCAGTTGATCTGGTGACCCTCCGAGCAATTGTCCCAGTCGCCGTTGTCCCATCAACCAAAATAGCAATACCAGCTCGGCAACGAGCACGAACATCAGCACGGCAAAGGCGATGCCCCAATAGCGGGATCTTTGCGTGGCGTCTTGTACCGCCACATGGGTGCGGGCCTCCAGTTTTTCCAGAAACTGATCGACCGGCCCCATGATGTCGGCTTTGAACTTGTGGTATTCCGGGCTATGGACGAGCTGTCGTGCCATCGCCAGATCGGGCTCGCCCTTCACGGTGTATTGGCCGTTCGCATCGGCAAACAGGCCTTTGACGGCATTCATGGCCTTGACTTCGAGATTGACGAGGCCGTCTGAGTTGCCTTGTGCCTTGCGCAGCAGAGCAAACTCCTCGTCGGTAAATCCGGCTTGTTTCATCAATGTTTCCAGTGGGATGGTCTCACCGTCCGGACGCGGTTTAGGGTTGCCTGCCGCGACGAAATCCCAGTAGATGCGCCAGTATTCTTTGGGGCGGGGGGCTTTGCCGTTACGAATATCCAAGATCGCCATGTACTCACGTTCGTACTCGGGATTGGCCGTGCTGACATAGGTGCGCCCCAAGCGCGTCAGGTCATCCGATGATTGCCTGAGTTCGTCGGCCAGCAAGAAGCTTTGAAAGCGGTTCTCCGTCACCGCATTCAGGCGCTGGAACGCGTCCTGCAACATGTAAAAACTGAATCCCACCCCAAGCAGGGTGATCGTAATCAATCCTGCGACCAGGGCAATCGTCGCCGATTGCGGCCCACTGGCGTTCTGCTTCATCCAAACATCCCCAAAAAAGTAGAAAGAAAAATTCTGCTTGGGATGATTTACGGCGTTTATTTTTTCAACAATTTTTCCCGCACATCCTCCGCACAATTCCCCCGCATTGCATCGAGCGGCGGCATGGACTCTGCGTTAGATTTTGCTCATGCCGAGTCAAGTCATACGTGAAATGTTATGGCGGAAAATGAAGTAAAAATCCTTTTTAATTATGTGGTTATGTTTGCACCGATGCGGTGCATCACTGCATTGTGAATGCACGTTTTTGGGGCGCAATTCGGTGCGTCAATCGGAGTGAATTCAGCGGGCGTTACTGTACGACAAGGTCCAGCTCTTGCAAGCTGCCGGGCTTGCCATTGTCAAAGAGGAAGAGCCCTGTTTCACGCACGGCTCCAAGGGGTTGCGTACCCTCTTTCAGGTCGAACGGTGTGGCTAGGCGAGCCAAGGCTAAAGCGCCGATTCCGGCCTCGCTCAGCGATCGGAGGACGCTTTGCTTGTCGCTACCGGTTGTTTTGTCGGCGGAGGGCGTTGCAACCGATGGCGTTGACCATAATCCAAGCTGGCTAAAAAGTGGATCGGCTTCGTCAATCCAGCCATTGTTGTCGGCATCCAATTTGGCCAGTTCGGCAAAGCCATTGTTGGTGGCGGGCCCGAAAAGCTCATTGCCATTATCGATGCGGCCATTTTGATTGCGATCAAGCACCAGGTAGGCGCTGCCGGAGAGGAGCTCAGGCAGGTTATCGAGTTGGCCGTCCCCATTCAGATCAAACTTGATCATGCGGCTGCTTAGTTGCGCCGCCGTACCGGCAAAATTCACCACCAGCGGGTCTTGTTTCTTGATGGCGCTACCGCTGCGCACGCTGACTTGGCTTTCCTCGCGGTAATGTCGTTCCATCTGCATTTCGAAGCTGAAGCGGATTTCCTGACCATCACCGGTGCGGATCAGGCCTTCGGCGGAATAGTTCATCTGCACGTCTTCCTGATACAGGTGATAGGCGTCGTAACTCATGCCGGCGGATGAGGGGGGCGCAGCGGATTGGCTGGCTGATCCCGCAGTCCCCGCGGACTGTCCTGGGTCTTGCAGGGCGGGCATGTCTGGCATGGGAGGCAGGTCAGCGGCTGAAAACGTCTTGATTGCGCGGCCGGTGAGCATTTCGACCATGGATTTGATCAAGGCTGTGACTGCGTCGGTGTCGCCGAGCGAACTGTCGCCGTCGGCGCTGTGTGCGGTTTCGACGTGCAACGACATGCGCGCCGCTTGCGAGATGCTGACGCGCGCCGATGCACTGCTCAGTGAATTCAACGGTGAGCCAGAATTACCCGATGACGAGTTCCACGCTGCCATTTGCGCGCGTGTTTCGTCATGCTGCCAGGCTTGATAGTTGGATTGCATGGACAATGTGCTGCTGTCGATTTTCATGACGCGTACCTCCCTGTTGGGGCTGTTGGGGGCGTCGCGTTGCGAGCCGTTGCGCCGTCCCACGGGGGCTGACATTTCTGACGTCTTGCCCCAGTGGGTGAAATAACGGCGGTTTAACGGCTAAATTGAGCCACCGATGCTTATCCTGCTCGGGTCCCTTGACTCATTGTTTTGTATTCCATGCTCGCCTCGTCGCACTTGTCCGTCATCACCTTGTTACTCAGTGCTGCCCTATGGGGCAGCAGCTGGTATCCGTTTCGCCTGCTCGCCGCTGATGGCGTGACGGGAATTTGGGCGATTGCGCTGACCGAATTGATTGCCGTTGCGGTGTGTGTGCTGGTGTTTGGACGCAGGTTGGCCTCATTGCGTGGCGGCACGGCGCTGTTGGCTATTGGTTTGCTCGGCGGGGCATGCAACACGGGCTATGTCATTGGCGCGATTGAGGGGGAGGTCATGCGGGTGACCCTGTTGCTCTATCTCTCGCCGCTATGGACGGTATTTCTGGCGCATTGGTTGTTGCAGGAGCGAATTGACACGCTGGGTGCGAGTGTGGTCGCTCTGTCACTCACTGGCGCCATGGTGATGCTATGGCCGTTCGGCGAGGGCGCCGTGGCGTTCAGTGCGGCCGATTTGTGGGGCGTAGGCGCTGGCCTGACTTACGCCGGCTACAACGTACTGGTGCGCCGCTACCGGACGATTCCGGTAGCACATAAAACTCTGGCAACATCGCTGGGCAGCGGCCTGACGGCCGTGGCGGCGATGCCGCTGCTAGGCTGGCCGGGTTTTCCGGTCATTAGCACGCACGGTCTGCTGCTGATCGTCGGCGTAGGCGTCATGCTGGTGTTGATTGCTGCACTCATGCAATATGGCCTGGAGCGACTGCCGGCAACGCGCTCCAGCGTCATCATGGTGTCGGAGCTGATTTTCGCGACGCTGACCGCGTGGTGGCTGGCGAACGAGACGCCGGACTGGCGTGCATTGGCTGGCGGTGCGCTCATCGTCGGCGCCAGCTTGCTCTCGACACGCACCGCGCCGTCCCACAGCAACTGACTTTTGAATTTGCTTTTGGGTTCGCTTTGGGATTTCCGTTTAGTTGGTTGCTGGCAGATGGCTGGCCAGCACCTCGGCCAATGCGTTAATGTGACGCGGGCTATCGTTCAGGCAAGGGATGTAGCTGAACTGTTCGCCGCCATGCTCGATAAAGGCTTCGCGCACTTCCAGTGAAATTTCTTCTAAGGTTTCGAGGCAGTCTGAAGAAAAGCCGGGGCAGATGATCTCCACCGACTTCAGCCCTTCGCTCGCCAGTTTTTCGATTGTTGGCTGGGTATAAGGCTGCAGCCATTTAGCCGGACCGAAGCGTGACTGGAAGGTCAGCTGCCACTGATCGGGCGCAAGCTTGAGCGCTTCCGCCAGTAGGCTGCCCGTGCGTTTGCACTGGTCGGCGTACGGATCGCCTTGATCAACCACTTGCTGCGGAATGCCGTGAAAGCTCATGACCAGCTTGTCAGCCCTGCCATTGGTTTCCCAATGCGCTTTCACTGACTCTGCCAGGGCGTTTATGTAGGCCGGGTGGTCGTGGTAATTGTTGATCTCGGTAACGGCCACTTCCTTATGCGTTTTACGCCAATCCGCTACGGCATCTTCGGTGCTGCCCGTGGTGCTGCCGGCGTATTGCGGGTAAAGCGGCAGGACGATGATGTGCTTTGCACCTTGCTCGTGCAGTTCATCCAAGCCTTTGGCGATCGATGGCTGGCCGTAACGCATGGCCCAGGCCAGTTTCACCTGCTCAAGCTTGCGCTCACCCAGTAGGCCCCTGAGCAGCTTGCATTGGCGCTCGGTATAGACCTTGAGCGGCGAGCCTTCGGGCGTCCAGATCTTGGCGTATTTGGCGGCGGACTTTTTCGGCCGGAAGGTCAAAATCGGACCGTACAGAATGGGCAGCCAGAGCAGTCGCGGAATTTGCACCACTCGTGGGTCGCCAAGAAACTGGGCGAGATATTTACGCAGGGCAGGGGCGGTGGGGGCCTCGGGGGTGCCGAGGTTGGTCAGGAGAATGCCAATCATAGGAATTTACGGCGCAGAAAGCGCGGAAGAGAGAAGTTTTGCCGTGATGTCCACAATCGGGATCACACGTTCGTAAGCCATGCGTGTGGGGCCGATAACGCCGATTGTGCCGACGATTTCGCCGTCCACGTCATAGGGCGCGGTGACGACACTGCATTCGTCCAGCGGGGCGATACCCGATTCGCCGCCAATGAACACCTGCACGCCTTCGGCGCGATTGGACAGTTCGAGCAGTTGGGCAAGGCCGGTGCGTTTTTCAAACAGGTCGAAGAGATTGCGCAAGCGGTTCATGTTGGACGACAAATCCTCGACGCCCAGCAGATTTTTCTCGCCGCTGATCATGTATTGCGTCGAGGTGTCCGCGATGGCATCGGTACCCGCTTCCATGGCCGCGGACATGAGCTCGGTCATGTCACTGCGTAGCTGGTGGAGCTCATCTTTGAGACGTTTGCGGACTTCGTCAAAGTCCAGGCCGAGACAATGCTGGTTCAGGTAATTCGCCGCTTCGATCAGCTCGCTCGGGTTATAAGCGCGCTGGGTGAACAATATACGGTTTTGCACGTCGCCGTCAGCCGTGACAATGATTAGCAGAATGCGTTTTTCCGAGAGCCCGAGAAATTCGATCTGGCGGATGCGCGGCTGCTGGCGTCGGGGCGCCACCACGACACCGGCGAATTGCGTTAGTTGCGAGAGCAGGCTGGAAGCGTGGCTGAGCACCCGTTGGGGCTGATCGGGCATCAAGCCACCTTGCAGCTCGGACAGCTCGGCTTTTTGCAGTGGCTTGACGGTCAGCAGGGTGTCGACAAACAGACGGTAACCCAGTGGCGTCGGGATGCGCCCTGCGGAAGTGTGCGGGCTGGCGATGAAGCCCATTTCCTCCAGGTCGGACATCACGTTGCGTATCGTCGCCGGAGAAAGTTCCAGCCCGGAATAGCGGGAAAGCGTGCGCGAGCCGACGGGTTGGCCTTCGGCAATGTAGCGCTCAACAAGGGTTTTCAGCAGGGATTGGGCGCGATGATCAAGCATGCGTTTGATTCTAACGGGTCTTGCGTTGCCCTTGGTCCTGGGAAAAGCCGGCAAAAGTCAGCCGCTGTGGGACGGCGCTGATTCCGTGACTGCGCTAGCCATATCCGCGTAATGGCGCGCCCCGACTATGGTTAAATCCGCCGCGTGAATGCATTTCAAACCATTGCCTTGATTGGCAAATATAAAAGCCGTGAGGTGGCGGAAACGCTGGCCGAGCTGGCGGCATTTTTGAGTCAGCGGCAATGCAGCGTGCTGGTCGATGAGGATACGGCAGAGGCCTTGGGCGATCTGAGTGATCTCAGCGATCTGGGGTACCTCGGCGACCTCCGGGCGACGCCAGCAAATTATGAAACCATCGGTGCGCAAGCTGATTTGGCCGTCGTGGTCGGTGGCGATGGCACCATGCTCAACACCGCGCGGCGTTTGGCACGCTTCGGCGTACCCCTTGTTGGCGTGAATCAGGGGCGACTCGGGTTTATGACCGATATTGCGCGCGACGTAGTGCGCGAAGCGATGACGGCCATTCTTGATGGCCAGTTTTCGCGTGAAGAGCGTTTGTTGCTGGAAGCGCAGGTTGAGCGTGACGGCGAGATAGTTTTTCGCTCTGAAGCGCTTAACGATGTTGTGATCAACAAGGGTGAGTTGGGTCGCATGATCGAGCTTGAGGTCAAGGTCGATGGTGAGTTGATCCATGTTTTGCGTGCGGATGGCTTGATCATTTCGACGCCGACGGGCTCAACGGCCTACGCCTTGTCCGCGAATGGGCCGATTTTGCATCCGTCTGTATCGGGGATTGCGATCGTGCCGCTTTGTCCGCACGCCTTGTCCAATCGACCGATTACCGTGAGTGATCGCAGTCAGGTGGATATCGGTTTGATTGTGCCGCATGAGGCGCGTGTGCATTGCGACGGCCAGACACGGTTTGACGCCTGCAGCGGCGATGTGGTGCGCATTCAGCGTGCTGAATGCGGCGTTATGCTGGTGCACCCGCCAGGTTACAGTTATTTTGCCATGCTGCGGCAAAAGCTCCATTGGAGCAGTACGCCGCGAACTTAGGTCTGAGGTATTAGGTTTTCACCATGCTGCTGCGTTTAGTTATTCGTGATTTTGTCATTGTTGATCGGCTGGATCTGGAGTTCGCCCAAGGTTTTGGCGCGCTGACCGGGGAAACCGGTGCTGGTAAATCGATCATGATTGATGCCCTGAGTTTGGCTTTGGGCGGCCGGGCTGACGCCAGCGTTATTCGCGCGGGGGCGGAGCGGGCGGATATCTGCGCCGAGTTTTCGGTGGATGCCGAGAGCGATTTGGCGGCGTGGTTGCTGGCACATGACTTTGATGATGACGCCTGCCTGTTGCGGCGCGTCGTCGATAGTGGCGGGCGTTCCCGTGCTTATATCAATGGTGTATCGGCAACGCTGGGGCAACTGCGCGAACTGGCCGACTATCTTGCTGATATTCATGGTCAGCATGCGCATCATTCCTTGTTGCGCAGCGACGCACAGCGGCTATTGTTGGACGCGCACGCCGGGACCAGCGCTGTAGCCAAGGAGGTTGCTGTGCTCTACGGGCAATGGCGACAGGCGCGGCAGGCACGTATTGACGCCGAAAAGGATGTGGAAGCTAGCGTGCGTGAACGTGAGTTGCTGGAGTGGCAGATCAAGGAACTGACTGATCTGGCCTTTGATCCGGTGGAGTGGCAAAACACCGAGCAGGAACACCGTCGTCTCGGGCATGCCGCGGCGCTAACTGAGACGGTTGGAAGTACCTTGGCGGTTTTGGATGAGGGCGACGGCGCGGCGCTGCCATCCTTGCAGCGAGCGGGTGCGCGTTTGGTCGATATGACGCACTTTGACTCGGCGCTTGGCGATGCGGCGAGCTTGTTTGAAGGGGCGCTGATTCAACTGGAAGAGGCTGCACACGCTTTGCGCCGATATCAGGAGCGACTCGATCTTGATCCGGCACGCTTGTCCGCCTTGGATGCCCGAATTGACGCTGTGACGCAATTGTCACGCAAGCATCGCATTACTCCGGATGAAATCCCCGCGGTGCTGGCGCAACTGCGCAGTCGGTTTGCCGAATTAACTCTGCGCGCTGATCCGGGGGCCTTGGCCGAGCGTGAGCGAGAAAGCGAAGCCGCTTATCGGCGCACGGCACAATCTCTGTCGTCAGCGCGCGCGAAAGCGGCGGCGGCCTTGGCAAAGGCTGTCACCGAAGGCATGCAGACACTGGCCATGGCCGGAGGTGTATTTCACATCGCGCTGACGCCAATGAGTGAGGGCGCGGCATACGGCCTGGAAGACATCGAATTTCTGGTCAGCGCTAATGCCGGCCAACCACCACGCCCGATGGCGAAAGTGGTGTCCGGCGGTGAGTTGTCGCGTATTGGCTTGGCGCTACAGGTGATTGCCAGCCGCAGCAACACGGCCGGCACCTTGATATTTGATGAAGTCGATGTCGGTATTGGCGGGCGTGTGGCAGAAATTGTCGGAAAAATGCTGCGCGAGCTGGGGCAAAGCCGCCAGGTGCTGTGCGTCACCCATTTACCGCAGGTCGCAGCGCAAGCCGATTGGCAATGGTCAATCGCCAAGCAAGAGCGCGCGGGCCAAACGGTTTCCTCGGTCAATGTTCTGGACGCGTCCTCACGTGTCAGTGAAATTGCCCGCATGCTGGGCGGCGAGGTGATTACGGAGACGACGCGTCAGCACGCCGCAGAATTGCTGCGACGCTAACCCTCCAATGTTTACAGTGCCGTTGCGTCCTCTTTCATGAGCTACGAAACCCGCAATTACGACTCGTTTGATCGTGCCCGTTTGGCCATCGCTGGCTCGCTGGCGGCGTTTACGTTTGTCATGATGATCGGGACGGTAGGCTATAAAAATTTTGGCGGCGATGAAGTCACCTGGGTAGACGCGCTCTACATGACCTTTCTCATGGTCGCGACTATTGGTTATGGTGCAGGAATCGAGTTGTATCACCGTCCTGAGCGTGAATTTTTCACCATGCTCATCTCGTTTGCCGGCATAGGCGTGATGACGTACTTTTTTTCCAGCGTAACGGCGCTGGTTTTGGCCAGCGATTTTGACAAATCAATGCGGAGGCGACGCATGGACAAGAAACTTAAAAAAATACAGGGGCACTTCATTCTCTGTGGCTTTGGCCGCGTCGGCCTCAATGTGGCGCAAGAGTTGGAGGTGACCAAGCGTAACTACGTGGCGATTGACGAAAACCAGGAAAAACTGGAGGCGCACGCTGATCGCCACGCGGGGTCGCTCTATGTCGTTGGCGATGCCTCAGACGACGATATTCTGATTGAAGCGAATATTGAGCATGCCAAAGGTGTGTTTGCGGTGACCGGCGATGACAGCCGCAATCTCATGATTTCACTGACCGCCAAGCAGATTAACCCGAATGTCCGCGTCGTTGCCCGCTGCAATGACATCCGTAACGTTGAAAAGCTGCGCAAGGCTGGTGCCGATGCGATTGTGTCGCCGAACTTTACAGGCGGCATGCGCATTGCTTCGGCGATGCTGCGTCCGCATGTGGTGTCATTTCTTGATGAAATGTTGCGCTCCGATACCGGCCTGCGTATTGAAGAAATCAGGGTGCCGGACACGTTTGTGACCGGCAAGTTGGGCGATATTCACCAGAATCGTAGCGATCACTATGTGTTGCTGGCCGTTCGTATGGGCAGTCACTGGGAATTTAATCCTTCGCGGGATTTCCAGCTTCAAGCTGGCCATACGCTCATTGCTATGGCTTCCCCTTTGGGTCGTCAGGAACTGGAGCAGATTCTCAGTCGCTGAATGGCTGAGGGGCTGTTTCGCTTAACTGCCTTTGCGGTGAGCACAGTCTTGTTTGAGGCAGTCAACATAGAGATACAGGGCATGGTCATGGACGCGAAAGCCGCGTTCGGCCGCAATGCTCGCCTGTCGTGCTTCAATTTCCGGATCGTAAAACTCTTCGACCCGACCGCATTGCAGGCACACCAGATGGTCATGGTGACTGCCTTCGTTCAACTCAAAAATAGATTTTCCTGAATCGAAATGGTGGCGACGTAATAAACCCGCTTGCTCAAACTGTGTGAGCACACGATAAACCGTCGCTAAACCAATATCCATATCTTCCGTGAGCAATAGTCGGTAGATATCTTCGGCTGTCAGGTGCCTTTCGGCGCTGTTTTCTTGGGTGCGATGAAATAGTTCCAGAATTTTCAAGCGCGGTACCGTCGCTTTGAGCCCGCTGCTCTTCAGGTTGCTGGAGTTGGCGGCAGAAGTTTTGGGCATGATGGTCAAGGCCTATGGCTAAGCGTGGTCGATGCTTGGGTAAGAAAACCCGTCAACCCGCTATGATATAGTCTGCGTCCATACAAGGGGACAGACCCTTGCTTATTTGGGCTGCGCAACGCCTTGGCGAATTGTCTATCGTCAAGCTTTTCGTGTAGCTGATTAAGTTCCTTGCTGCGTTGTTCGCCGCGTTTTTTCTGCCGAGTTTTTCATGCGCATTCACTCCCATTATTTACTGACGACGGTTGCTTCGGTTCTCGCGTTGTCGGCGTGCTCCTCAGTTCCCGAACTTCCTGACGTCGCGTCCATGCTTCACCCTTATCGGATTGATGTTCGGCAAGGGAACTTCGTGACGCAAGATATGGTGGCAAAGCTGAAACCCGGCCAAACCAAGGACCAAGTGCGTTTTATTCTCGGTTCGCCCTTGATTGAAGACGCTTTCCACGCCCAGCGTTGGGATTACGTTTATCGCTTCAAACCGGGCAACGGCGAAGCGACAGAACGCCATTTCACGGTTTATTTTGATAATGACAAGCTTGCTCGTGTAGGTGGCGACGTGATTGCCAATAGCGCTGAGGCTGAAGCCGCTGACCAGCGCACTGCACCCCAGCGTGCGCGCGTGATTGAAATTGCCAGTCCTGCGGGCGGTGTGCCTGTCGCCGATGCGGCCAAACCCGCTGAAAAGCCGTGGTGGAAATTCTATGAGTGAGCGCAAGATTCGCTTCGCCATTGCAGGCAGTAGTGGCCGGATGGGCAAAACGCTGATTGAGACTGTTCTGGCTGATCCGCAAGCACAGTTAGCTGCAGCGCTTGATCACGAGTCGAGCCCTGCGCTTGGGCGCGATGCGGGCGATTTTCTCGGCGTTGAGACTGGTATCAGGATTGGTTCTGACCTGGATGCCGCCTTGGCAGTGTCAGATTGCCTGATTGATTTCACGCGCCCCGAGGGTACCTTGCGGCATATGGACGCCTGCGCCCGGCATCGTTGCGCCTTGGTGATTGGTACAACCGGGTTTGATGCGTCAGGCAAAGCCCGTATCGCTGAGTTGGCGGCAGCAGTGCCGGTGGTTTTTGCGCCCAACATGGCGGTAGGGGTCAATGCGGTGTTCAAATTATTGGATGTGGCGGCGCGCATCCTCAATGACGGCTACGACGTAGAGGTGATTGAAACTCATCACCGGCATAAAGTCGATGCTCCTTCTGGTACCGCCTTGCGCATGGGGGAGGTCGTTGCCAAGGCGTTGGGACGCAACCTTGAAGAATGCGCTGTGTATGGTCGCGAAGGCCATACCGGCGAGCGGCCGGCTACGCAAATCGGTTTCTCGACGATTCGGGGGGGGGACGTCGTTGGCGACCACACGGTGCTTTTTGCCGGTACCGGCGAGCGCATCGAAGTTACCCATAAATCGGCCAGTCGTGAGTCGTATGCCAAGGGTGCGATCCGTGCTGGGAAATTCATGCAGGGAAAAACTGCAGGGCTTTTTGATATGCAGGACGTGCTTGGATTACGTTAGGGGCTTACGTTAATGGCCCTGATCGGCTACAATCTTGTGGTTTGCCCAAAGAAACCTCAAGGAGTCGATCGTGTCCCAGAATCAGCCTGCTGTACTTGTTCTCGCTGACGGGACTGTTTTTCGAGGCATAAGTATCGGAGCGGTTGGCCGCAGCGTCGGTGAAGTAGTTTTCAACACCTCGCTGACTGGCTATCAGGAAATTCTCACTGATCCGTCTTACACGCAGCAGATTGTCACGCTGACGTATCCGCATATCGGCAATTACGGTATTAACAGCGAAGACTGTGAGGCTGACCGCGTTTATGCGGCAGGCTTAGTGATTCGTGACCTGCCTTTGCTTGCCTCGAACTTCCGTAGTGAACAATCACTGGATGCGTATTTGCGCAGCCAGAATATTCTTGGCATTGCCGAGATTGACACCCGTAAGCTAACGCGGGTATTGCGTGAAAAGGGGGCTCAAGCGGGTTGCTTGATGGCCGGCCCGGATATCGATGAGGCAGTCGCCTTGGCGAAAGCCCGCGCGTTTCCCGGTTTGGCTGGTATGGATCTGGCTAAAGTGGTGAGTGCCAAAGAGCCCTACGCTTGGCATGAAGCCGAGTGGACGCTCGGTTCCGGTTATGCCGAGTTGGCTGCGGAGCAAAGCCGCTTTCACGTGGTTGCCTACGATTTTGGTGTTAAGCGCAATATTTTGCGCATGCTGGCGAGCCGCGGTTGCCGTTTGACCGTGGTTCCCGCTCAAACGCCGGCTTCCGAGGTGCTGGCCTTGAAACCGGATGGCGTATTTTTGTCCAATGGTCCGGGTGACCCCGAGCCGTGCGATTACGCGATTGCTGCGATTCGAGAGTTTCTCGAATGCAAGCTGCCGACTTTCGGTATTTGCTTGGGCCATCAGTTGATGGGTTTGGCCGCTGGCGCAAAAACATTGAAAATGAAGTTTGGTCACCATGGTGCCAATCATCCGGTCAAGGATGTGCAGACAGGCCAAGTGCTGATTACCAGCCAAAATCATGGTTTTGCGGTGGACCAGACAACTCTGCCAGCCAACGTGCAAGTTAGCCATATCTCATTGTTTGATGGCAGTTTGCAAGGGTTGATGTGGACGGATCGTCCGGCTTTGTGTTTTCAGGGGCATCCTGAGGCCAGCCCTGGACCGCACGACGTCTCTTATTTGTTTGATCGTTTTATCGGAATGATGGAAAAGAAGCATGCCTAAGCGTACCGATCTCCAAAGCATTCTGATCATTGGCGCCGGCCCGATTGTTATCGGGCAAGCGTGTGAGTTTGACTACTCTGGCGCGCAGGCCTGCAAGGCCTTGCGGGAAGAGGGGTATCGCGTCATTTTGGTTAACTCCAATCCGGCGACAATCATGACCGATCCAGGCATGGCCGATGCGACCTATATCGAGCCGATTACCTGGCAGGTAGTTGAAAACATTATCGCCAAGGAGCGCCCAGATGCAATTCTCCCAACCATGGGTGGTCAAACTGCACTGAATTGCGCCCTTGATCTTGCTAAGCATGGCGTGCTCGCCAAATACAACGTCGAGATGATCGGCGCCTCGCGTGAGGCCATTGATAAAGCTGAGGATCGCGAAAAGTTCAAGCAGGCCATGACCAAAATTGGCCTTGGCTCAGCCCGCTCCGGCATTGCTCACAGCATGGAAGAGGCGCAGCAGGTACAAGGCGTTATTGGTTTCCCGGCGATTATTCGCCCGTCGTTTACGATGGGCGGATCGGGCGGCGGTATTGCCTACAATCAGGAAGAGTTTGTCGAAATCTGTAAGCGTGGCCTTGAGGCTTCGCCGACGAAAGAGCTGCTGATTGAAGAGTCCCTGCTCGGCTGGAAAGAGTATGAAATGGAAGTGGTGCGTGACCGCAAGGACAACTGCATCATCATCTGCTCGATTGAAAATATCGACCCGATGGGTGTGCACACCGGTGATTCGATTACGGTGGCACCGGCACAGACGCTGACTGATAAGGAATATCAGATCATGCGGAATGCCAGTATTGCGGTGTTGCGGGAAGTCGGTGTTGATACCGGTGGCTCGAACGTTCAGTTTTCGATTAACCCCGAAGACGGGCGCATGATCGTTATTGAAATGAATCCGCGTGTGTCGCGTTCATCAGCTTTGGCTTCCAAAGCCACGGGTTTTCCGATCGCTAAAGTCGCGGCCAAATTGGCTGTCGGCTACACGCTTGATGAATTGAAAAACGACATTACCGGCGGCGCAACGCCAGCGTCCTTTGAGCCATCCATTGACTATGTGGTAACGAAAGTACCGCGCTTCGCGTTTGAGAAGTTTCCTCAGGCCAATGATCGCTTGACGACGCAGATGAAGTCGGTTGGCGAAGTCATGGCCATGGGGCGCAATTTCCAGGAATCGTTGCAGAAGGCCTTGCGTGGCCTGGAAGTTGGCGTCTATGGTTTGGATGAAATTGACGCCGATCCAGAAATGATCGACCGTGAGTTGGCGTTACCGGGACCGCAGCGTCTTTGGTACGTTGGCCAAGCCTTCCGCGAGGGCTATACGATGGAGCAGGTGTTCAATTTGAGCAAGATTGATCCTTGGTTCCTTGTTCAGCTTGAAGATATTGTGCGCACTGAGGGTTGGTTGTCCTCGCAAAATCTCGCTGACATTGATGCCGTAACGATGCGCAGGCTCAAACGCAAGGGCTTTTCCGATCGGCGCATTTCGGTCAAAGTGGGCGCCAGCGAAACGGCGGTTCGTGAACATCGTCACGCTCTGGGCATTCGGCCGGTTTATAAGCGCGTTGATACCTGTGCGGCCGAGTTTGCCACCTCGACGGCCTATATGTATTCGACCTATGACGAAGAGTGCGAGTCGCAGCCGACGTCAAACAAGAAAATCATGGTGTTGGGCGGTGGTCCGAACCGTATTGGTCAGGGCATCGAATTCGATTATTGCTGTGTCCATGCCGCACTTGCGATGCGTGAAGATGGTTATGAAACCATCATGGTCAATTGCAATCCGGAAACCGTTTCGACTGATTACGATACGTCCGATCGGCTGTATTTTGAACCGCTGACCTTGGAAGATATCCTCGAGATTGTGCATGTTGAGGATCCACATGGCGTGATCGTTCAGTTTGGTGGACAAACGCCGCTGAAGCGTGCGCGCGAGTTGGAAGCCAATGGCGTGCGCATCATTGGCACCTCGCCAGACATGATCGACGCGGCGGAAGACCGTGAGCGGTTCCAGAAATTACTGCACGATCTGGGGTTGAAACAGCCGCCGAATCGTACAGCGCGCAACGAGCCGGATGCTATTCGGTTGGCTGCAGAGATTGGTTATCCGTTGGTAGTTCGTCCTAGCTATGTTTTGGGCGGTCGGGCCATGGAAATCGTTCATGAGCAAAAAGATCTTGAGCGCTACATGCGTGATGCCATCAAGGTGTCAAATGACTCTCCAGTCTTGCTTGATCGCTTCCTCAACGATGCAACGGAAGTGGATGTCGACGCCTTGTCTGATGGCAAGCAAGTCATCATCGGCGGCATCATGGAGCATATCGAGCAGGCGGGTGTTCATTCGGGCGACTCGGCATGCTCTTTGCCACCTTTCTCCTTGTCTGCAGAGATTCAGGACGAATTGCGTCGCCAAACCGACATGATGGCCAAAGGGCTGAACGTCGTAGGGCTCATGAATGTCCAGTTCGCTATTCAGGGGACGGGCAAAGACGCCGTGGTTTATGTGCTAGAGGTTAATCCTCGTGCATCGCGTACGGTGCCTTTTGTTTCTAAAGCAACCAGCGTACCGTTGGCGAAAGTCGCCGCCCGCTGCATGGCCGGCCAAAGTTTGGCCAGTCAGGGCATTACCAAAGAGGTTGTGCCGCCTTATTTCTCGGTCAAAGAAGCGGTTTTCCCCTTCATCAAGTTCCCTGGCGTTGATACCTTGCTTGGGCCTGAGATGAAGTCGACTGGCGAAGTTATGGGGGTTGGCCGTACCTTTGGTGAAGCTTTTGTGAAGTCGCAACTGGCGTCCGGTGAGAAGTTGCCTACCGGTGGCAAGGCTTTTCTCAGTGTCAAACCTGCCGATAAGGCCAAAGTTGTCGATGTCGCCCGCGAGCTCTACGATATGGGATTTGTCATTCTTGCCACGCGCGGCACGGCGGCGGTGATTGAAGCGGCAGGAATTCCAGTGACAGTAGCCAACAAGGTTACTGAAGGCCGTCCCCATATTGTCGACTTGATCAAAAACGGCGATATCAGCATGGTGCTGAATACCGTTGATGAAAAACGCACGGCGATTAATGACTCACGCTCCATTCGTACCTCCGCATTGGCCGGCAAGGTGACGATCTACACCACGGTTGAAGGCGCGAAAGCGGCTTGCACCGGCATGCGTTATGCCGGACTCGAAACTTATGCGCTACAAGCGCTTCATGCTGAATTGCACTAAAAATGAGCGGAAAAATCCCCCTGACTCTGCGTGGCGCAGAGATGCTGCGCGAAGAATTACATCGCCTGAAAACGGTTGATCGTCCGGCCGTTATTGCCGCAATCGCGGAAGCACGTTCGCATGGTGATCTCTCTGAAAACGCAGAATATGACGCGGCTAAAGAGCGACAAGGTTTCATTGAAGGGCGTATCAATGAAGTTGAAGGTAAGCTAGGCAATGCCCAGATCATTGATCCGGCCTCGCTGGATGTTGATGGGCGCGTTGTCTTTGGCGCCACCGTCGATCTGGAAGATGTCGATAACGGGCAAAGCTTGACCTACCAAATCGTTGGCGATGACGAGGCTGATATCAAGCACGGCAAAATTTCCTTGAATTCACCCGTCGCACGGGCGTTGATTGGTAAATTTGCCGGTGATATCGTCGAAGTGCAAGCACCCGGTGGCGTACGCGAATTCGAAATTCTTGACGTTCGCTACGTCTGATTGATTTGTCTTAGTGAACGTTCGGCTACTTGCGTTTTTCATTGTTCCCGGCCGAGTTGCGTTTGGCAGAGTCGCTCTATAAGCTCTGCATTACCTTATGGGTTGGCGGCATGCTGGCTATTGGCTATGTGGCAGCGCCGGTTTTATTTCGCCAGCTAGACGATAGGGCCTTGGCCGGGCGCATTGCAGGCGAGATGTTCACGTTAGTCGCCTGGCTAGGTATCGCCTGCGGTGCCTATTTACTCTGGTTCATCGGTACGCGTCACGGTGCCAGTGCGATGAAGTCGCGGATTTTCTGGCTGGTGCTCGTGATGCTGATCTTGGTAGTAGCAGGGCATTTTGGGGTGCAGCCAATTCTGGTGCAATTGAAGCAGGATGCTTTACCGCTTCAGGTAATGGAATCGGCCTTGCGTGATCGATTTGCCGCTTGGCATGGTGTTTCCAGTGCCTTGTTTTTGGTCCAATCTGGTCTTGGTATCCTGCTCGTTATGTGGCAACACTACGGACTGGTCGGACTGGGCGGGCAGCGCACCCCGTGAAAACGCCTTATCGAGAACGCGACCTGGCTCCAGCGGGGGCTGTACGGCGTGCCGGCGGCTTGCTGGTTTTTGCGCGGGATAAGCGTGCTTCGTTGTCGGCGGCGGCTTGCTTTTTACTTACCGGTTTGCTTGATCTGGGGCGCCGTGTCACAGCGACTGACTTTTCCGCACTGGCTGAATCCGGCAGTGGGCGCCACAAAACCAGCAGCTTGCCGATTTGTTGCACTGACGCGCACTGTAAGGCCTGGCACACTTCGATCGCTAACGCATCGCGCGTTTCGCGCTCGGCGCCGTACAGGCGCACCTTGATCAATTCGTGGGCTGTCAGGCAACGATCAATTTCAGCCAATACCGAAGCTTGCAAGCCTTTTTGGCTGATGGACACCACCGGGTTCAGGTGGTGGGCGTCTGCGCGCAGGGCGCGGCGTTGTGCGGGTGTGAGTTCTATCATGCGCGAATTCTAGCCTGAGCCCAGCCATTGGCGAATGCACCCTCTATGAGCAAATCAGTTCTTAACTCCGAAAAAGCAAAAAAACATCGTCATAACAAGTCCTGGATGCAGGAACATGTCAATGATGCCTATGTGCAGCAGGCGAAAGCGCAGGGCTGGCGCTCCCGCGCCGCATTCAAATTAACCGAGTTGGATGATAAAAATCACCTCTTGAAACCCGGGATGATGGTTGTTGACCTGGGGTCTGCGCCAGGCAGTTGGTCGCAGGTGGTCAGCAAACGGATTGGCGGTAAGGGCCGTATTGTCGCGCTGGATCTGTTGCCGATGGATCCGATT
>CAZFSH010000009.1:19878-23246 GCA_964521935.1 uncultured Propionivibrio sp. | reverse complement strand
GTACGGGTGACCAGCAGCATCAAGTCCTCAGGATTCATGGAGCGCAAAAGTCAGTTGCTGTGGGACGGCGCACGCAGAGCTGCTATGCCGCCTTCGCGCAGCATTTTTTATATTTCTTGCCACTGCCGCAGGAGCAAGGGTCGTTGCGTCCGGGAGCGGCTTGCTCATGGCGTACCGTTGTTGCACGCTTGCGCTGCGGTAGCCAATAGTCGCGTATGCCGACCACGCATGCCGGCAACATATCGGCGAAGGTATCGTGTTGCGCTTGCAACTCAGTGTTGTTAACCAGCTCAGTTGCTCCCGCTTCGCTGCCATAAAGCAGGATGGGCATGAGCAGTGTTTGCTGTTCTGCCGATAGGGTCAGGGGCTGCCAGCCCGCTGCGTCGAGTTCCATGCCTTGGACAAAGCCGCTGCACCATTCGTCGATGATGGTGTGAAGTTCGCCGTCGTGTTCTCGCTCATAAAGCAGTGGCTCATAGGCGCTCGGGTCGCGATCCAGCACGGTGATGATGGCGTTCATGTGGCGAAAAATCAGTGAGCTGATGTGGCTCATCTGCTTGGGCGATTCCCAGTTTACCGTTTGCGTAGCGGATTCGCCCCAGACGCGTGGCAGCCATTGACTGGCTGGGAGGGTGTTTGGTCCGATGACGATGGCGGTCAGAAAGCCATCGAGCATGGCCAGGTCCATCGCATCGTCTGGCAAGTGCTCCGCTTGAAGAAAAATGTCGAGTTCATCGAGCTCGGCATCGGATAAGCAGTCGATCAGTTCCATAAGCTATCGTCGTGAATCGTTTTATAGGCCGCGCGCCCATGCCGGGCGCAAAGGCGCTTGACCCGCCTGGGCGCGACGAATTTCAGCGAGCAAACGCTCTTTGTCTGCGCCGAGCGTGCCTTTGAGCACGAGCCAGTTGGAAGCATGGTCACTGCGAAAGACCGTTCGACGCAGTTCAAGCTGAGAAAGCAGTCGTTCCATTTCAGCAAATAGCTCGGATTGCGTCAGGGCTTCCCACTCGGGAAAGCCGGCACGAAAACGTTGCTCACCCATCGGGAAGCTGACCACCAAGCTGGCGAGGTATTCCGGTTGCGTCGCATTGGCCAGTTTTGCGCAGCCGTCGGCGTGCGCTTCACTGAGAGCCTTGCCACCTAAGCCGTTGAGCAGCATGACCGAGCGCGTGATACCGGCGTGGCCCAGCTTGTCGAGCGCGTCGACGGTGCTGGCAAAGGTTTCGCCTTTGTTAACCTTGGCAAGCACCTGATCATCGCCCGATTCAGCGCCGACATAAGCGATCGACAACCCGGCGGCAGCCAGTTCTTTCAACTCATCGACGCTCTTTTTGCGCAGGTTACGGGGCAAACAGTAGGATGAGATGCGCCGGACGGCAGGCAGGTGCGCTTTGATGGCCGTGAGGATTGCCAGCAATCGTCGTGTGGGGAGAACCAGTGCATCGCCATCGGCGAGAAAAACGCGACGGACTTCGCTACCCAAGCGCTCACCGCATTCGCGGATTTCTGCCAACACCGTCTCTTCCGTGCGTGCTTTGAAGGCTTTTTGTGGTGCCGTGTACATCTCGCAGAAACTGCACTGATTCCACGAGCACCCGTTGGTCACGGGCAGAATCAATGATTCCGCCTCACTCGGAGGGCGGAACACTGGTTCAATGTAGGTAATAGGGAAGCGGGACATCCGGGTAGCTGGGGTGGCCAGCTACTGCGCTTGCACGAGCGACAGAATTAGCGACAGAGTTACGCGGGTTGGTCCAGCGCGCGCAAGGCATTGGCAATGCGCGCCTTGGCTGCAGATTGTGACTTGTTGTTTTCGGTAACGGTGCGCCCAAAGGCTTCACGCGTGGCACGGTCGGCCTTGGTGGCTTCAATGCTCTTGATACACCGCCAGCGCTTACCGGCCTTGTTGGTGATTTGACGCATTTCGCTCAAGGGATGATGAGCACGACAGTGGTAACAGAATGCAGTCTCTTTCATCGGGTCACTTCCAGGCTGAGATGTTGCATGACTCGCTACAAAAAAACGAAAAGCCCATGGGGGCATGGGCCTTCACTTTTTCTACTGGCGGAGAAGCAGGGATTCGAACCCTGGATTCCTGTTTTGCAAGAATGCTCCCTTAGCAGGGGAGTGCCTTCGACCACTCGGCCACTTCTCCGGTACTTCACTTTTTAATGCTCTGCGTCAAACAGCGACGTAAGCATTAAGAGGGGCTGGATTGTACCGGAAAAGTTGCTTCTTACCAAGAGGCGTTAACAGGGCGTCAACACAGTCGGTATGACATGTGAGTTAACTCGCTTGGCGGTCTTGCTCAGCACCGTTTAAACGTGCATCAGGCCAGCCATGCTCCAGCGCGATACACCACGGCCTTGTCGAACTGCACTGATTCGGTGACTGCGAAAACGTCGACGTGGTGGCGGGCATCGGCGCGACGTATTTGGGCTTTGTTATAGGAGCCATGCTTGGCGCCTAGAGAAAGATGGATGCCGCACATGCGCTCGTAGGTGCCGATATCGCTGACCTGGCGTTGCTCAGTGAATGCTCGATTCAAGCCCAAGCCGATTTCGCGCAGCCAGACTTCGCCTTCATCAGCCCTAATGTTCGCCAGAACCTGATCAAACTCTGCGGTGGAGTTATGGGTATCGACAACGCGGCCTTTCTCGACCACTAGGGTAATCGGTGTCTGCGGTTGATTGACCGTGAAGGTGGTGTCGCCAAAAGCAAAGATACGTACCCGCCCATGAACGGCTTCAAGATCGCGCGCTTCGGTGAAAACTTCGCCGATGGGGAATTGTCCGCCCACATTATTCATCTCGCGATAGTCACCCACATTCAGCTTTGCCTGCTCAAAAGCGGAGTCAATGTGCAACAGTTCGCCGCCGCTATCAATCACGCCGCCCTGGGCGCTGTCTATATGCTGTTTCAGCGCTTTGCCAACATTGCGGAAGTACTCTGTATCGTAAGCGAGCGCGTCGATATAGACCGGGATTTGTTCGGGCGTCATGCGGCACAAATGAGGGTGCTCAATGACTTTTAACCCACGTTTGAACAGTTCGACACGAATCCGGTAGGCTTCCAGCCGGAAATTGGTCGATTGAACCAGTACAACGAGGTCGCCCGCAGCCAGGCTGGCAAATGTCGCCAAGATGTGCTCTGGGCTCACCGCATCAAAATCAATATGGGTTGCCTGGGGCAGGCAGTGACGGTATGCCGTGGCGAGAATGCTCGCCAGCTCGCAGCCGTTGTCCGCAACCACTACCGCGCGCTGCGGTGGCTGAAATTCGATGGCCAGCGTCAGGATGTCGTGGAGGTGTTTTTGCGTGGTGGCAATCTGGGCGGGCGTGGTCATGCGGTGTGTTTCTCTAGTG
>CAZFSH010000009.1:13640-19778 GCA_964521935.1 uncultured Propionivibrio sp. | reverse complement strand
CGCAGGCTGATGACAGGCCAGCCGCGCTTGAGGGCAATTTCTTTTAAGGTCGGGTCAGGGTCGACCGCTATCGGCTGACTGACGGTTTCCATCAAAGGCAGATCGTTCAGCGAATCGCTGTAGAAATAGGTGGTGTCAAAACTACCCCACCATAGTCCGAGTGACTCCAGCCAGCTTGCGACGCGGGTAATTTTGCCTTCGCGGAACGACGGAACCCCGCGCGCGACACCAAGAAAATGACCATTTTCGTGAGCAGGAATGGTGCCGATCAGATGGGAAATACCAAACTCCTGGGCAATAGGACCTGTGACAAACGTGTTGGTGGCGGTGACGATCGCCATCAGGTCACCTGCTTGTGAATGCTGGGCAACCAAGTTGCGGGCTGCGTTCGCGATTATCGGACGTATATGCGTTTCCATAAACTCCTTGTGCCATTGATCGAGCTGCCGGCGGTCGTGTTGGGTAAGCGGGGCTAGCTGAAACTCTAGAAATGCATTGATGTCGAGCGTGCCGGCCTTGTAGTGCTCGTAAAACTCAAGATTGCGTGCCTCATGGGTTTCTTTGTCAACGAGACCCTTGGCGATCAGGAATTGCGCCCATTCAAAGTCGGAGTCGCCACTAAGCAGGGTGTTGTCGAGGTCGAATAGTGCAAGATTCATAGCGTCAGTTCAGCAAGAAATGGGGTGGTTCAGAAAGTGCCGGAATTAAGCGGATTGCATCAGTTCGCGCAGCAGGGGAAGCGTTGGTTGGCGCTTGAGTTCCAGTGATGCCTGGTCAAGCTGATCAAGCAGGCGCAGCAGTGAGGGCAGGTCGCGGCGGCCATGGTTCATGAGGTAATTCAACACCACATCGTCAAGGCGCATGCCGCGTTGCAGCGCATGGCGCTGGAGCGTGGTGCGTTTTTCATCATCGCTGAGCGCATGCAGTTGCAGAATCAGGGATTGCCCGATGCGTGTGCGCAGATCTTCGCGCAAAGTCAAGGCGAGCGGGGCTGCCTCGCCTGCGAGCACAAAGGCGAGCCCTGCATGGCGGGCGATATTGAATAAGCGAAACAGTGTGGTTTGCGCGTCATCAGCCAAGCGATTGACGTCATCTACGATGATCAGACTACCGGGGGCGACTAACTCTGGTTGTAGCGGCGCCAATAGTTCGGGTTCGGCGTAAAAAATGGTGCGCAGAGGACGTGATACCTCGGCGCAGGCTTTGAGCAGATGCGACTTTCCTGAGCCTGTCGATCCCCAGATATAGAGTGACTGATATCCCCGGGAATAAGGGATGTCGCGCAGATGCTGGGTAACTTCAGCATTTGATCCTGCGACAAAATTACTGAAAGTCGGTGGTGCATCGGGAGCGAGATCAAGCAGCAGTTGCGTACGCATTACGATTTGCCAAGGTAGGCGTGGCTGCGCAGATAAGCCGCATGCAGTTCGCGCAAGCCAACCATAATGGCTGCCGATGCAGGCAAGGCGAGCAGGACGCCAAAAAAACCAAAGACCTGACCAAAGGCCATGAGCGCGAAGATCACCGCCAATGGCGGCAGACCGACACGCTCGCCAACCAGATAAGGCGTGAGCAGAAAACTTTCGAGTAGTTGGCCGAGGCCGTAAATGCAGAGCACCCAGAGAATCGGCGTCCAGCCGCCAAATTGCAGTACAGCCACGATCAGGGCGAGCAAGAAGGACGTGGCGAAGCCAATGTAGGGGATGAAAATCAGTGACCCTGTCAGCAGGCCGATGGCAATCGCCGACGGCAGCCCGGCAATTCCGAGCGCCAGTGCGTAATACGCGGCCAGGATGCCCATGACCAGTAATTGCCCGCGCAAATAGGCAGCGAGTACGGTGTTAATGTCTCCGGCGACAGCGCGCACTTTGGCATGCAGGCGACGCGGGATGAGGTCATCGAGACGTTGTGTCAGTTTGTGCCAGTCGAGCAGCAGGTAGTAGGTAACTACCGGCGCGAGCAAGGCGTTGACTACCAAGCCAGCTAGCGCGATGCCACCGATGCGCACGGAGTTGATGGTGCGTTGAACGACGGTGCTGACGATGTCACGATTGTCGGTGAGTAGCTGCTGTAGATTGTTTTCATCGAGTGCCCACGGTGTGCCGAATAAACGTTCGGCCCATGGCCCGATGACGGTATTGAATTGACGTATGCCTCCCGGCAGACGTTCCGCAATACGCATGGCTTCGTCGCGAATCAATGGTGCCAGCATGAGAAAAAGCGCGCTGATGACAAGCATGGCGCAGGCCAACACCAAGGCGGCAGCTAAGGCACGGGGAACTCGCCAGTGCACAAGTTGATCGACCAGCGGGTTGGCGGCGTAGGCGAGCATCGCGCCAACGAGGAACGGCGTTAGGGCCGGTGCCAACACATAGAGCAGGCCAGACAAGGCGAGTGTCGCGCTTGCGCCGATCAATAGCGGCATAAGTGGGCGGGGAAAGCCGGGTGGGGTGGGCATCTCGGTTAGAATTCGCGCGAAATTTTCGTGTGACGTGTTGGCATGACGCTATTGGGAACCCGGATATTGGCTATCGGTTGCGATGGAATTTTGCTACCGATTTTCGCGCAAGCCCGCGCGAGCCGTCGGTTAGCGCACTTTAGCCGGCCACTGCGGCAAACTCAATCGAGTTTTCACTGACCGATTACATTCAAATTCGCCTAATTTTGGCCTGTCGGCCTGCCAGCAAAGGAAATCTGATGTCCTCCAGCCCCAGCAATCAACAAGGTCTGACCTATCGTGACGCCGGTGTCGATATTGACGCCGGGGATGCCTTGGTTGAACGTATCAAGCCGGCGGCCAAACGTACCATGCGTCCAGAAGTGCTGGCGGGAATTGGTGGTTTTGGCGCATTGTTTGAGATTTCCAAAAAATACAAAGAGCCCGTTCTGGTTTCTGGCACCGATGGCGTGGGCACGAAACTCAAGCTGGCCTTTCATTGGAATCGCCACGATACCGTCGGTCAGGACCTGGTGGCAATGAGTGTTAACGACATCCTCGTGCAGGGTGCTGAGCCGCTTTTTTTCCTCGATTACTTTGCCTGCGGGCGCTTGGACGTAAACACCGCCGCGACGGTGGTGGAAGGTATTGCCAAGGGCTGCGAACTGGCTGGTTGCGCCTTGATTGGCGGCGAAACCGCCGAAATGCCGAGCATGTACCCCGATGGCGAATACGATCTTGCCGGTTTTGCCGTAGGTGCCGTAGAAAAGTCAGCGATCATTGATGGCAAGTCGATTGCTGTGGGTGATGTCGTGTTGGGTCTGGCCTCATCGGGCGCCCACTCGAATGGCTATTCGCTGGTGCGCAAGATTATTGACTTGGCCCAGCCTGATCTGGCCATGATGCTCGGCGGAGTGCCGTTGATGGATGCGGTGATGGCGCCGACGCGTATTTATGTCAAGTCGCTGCTTTCTGCGATGCAGCAAGTCACCGTCAAAGGCATGGCACACATAACCGGCGGCGGCTTGACCGAGAATATCCCGCGTGTGCTGCAACCGGGGCTGCGTGCGGTCGTTGAGCGCAGCAGTTGGACATTGCCGCCCTTGTTTCAGTGGCTGCAGAACGAAGGCAAGGTCGCTGACGCTGAGATGCATCGCGTGTTCAACTGCGGGATCGGCATGGTGGTCATTGTTGCCGCCGCGGAGGCGGCAAAGGCCAGCGAGATTTTGCGGGCGGCAGGTGAGACCGTGTATCAGATCGGCCGCATTGAACACTGCCCTGCTGGTGAAGCGCAAACTATCGTGGTTTGACGCGGTTTAACCTAGTTCCACGCTAAGTTCAGGCGCGCGCTTTGAGTTCGCGCTGAACGTGCGTGAGATAGCGTTGCAACATATTTTCGTTGGCCGCCGACAAATTTACCAGATGCCAGCCTAAGCGCAGCACCGAGCGAGTGCCATGCTGAATGGGCGTGGCGTAACGCAATTCCAGCGGTGCGGTGATGATTCCGGCAGTGCCCAGGTCGATCCTGCCGCCATTGAGCACCGTGCCACCGGCCAGGTCGAGATGAACCGGCGGCAGCTCGCTGCCTACGCCACCAATGCCGATATCGGTGAGTGGCAGATTGAGACGGCGTCCGTCCGGTAAGGGGACTGAGCAAGGTGGTCGCATGGCCATGGGTAGTTGCAAGCGAAAAAACTCCCGCCGTTGCAGACGGATAAAGCTTTTCGGGACATGCGTCGCAAAGGCTTTGCGTTTATTGACGCTGACCTCCCATACCTTGCCGATTCGAAACTGGTGCCGGACACCCTGCGGCGCGCACATCAGCGTGCTGTGCGTGCTGCTTAAATACTGACGATTCAGGCTATCCGAACCACCCCAGTCGAAATAGAGCAAGCTCAGGTCTTCGTCAATATCGACCAGCATCGTCAGAAAAGTCTCGTTACCCTCATTGAAAATGACGCTTAATTGCTCGCCAGACTGCATGAGCTGGCGCAGGTGAAAGGCGATTTCACGCGGCGCCGTGGTCGTGAACTGGTCGAGTTGGTCGTCAGTGGGAGTGGTCGACATGTAATCAAATGCCCGGTTGATTCGCCAAAAATACTTCAATTTTTACTGCAATTTGTTTGACATGATCAGGAGAGAAGCAATCAACTGGCCGCACATCCGGCATGCTGCGCAGCCAGGTCAGTTGCCGCTTGGCCAGTTGCCGGGTCGCAAAAATGCCCCGGTCGCGCAGTTCGGCGGCAGAAAACTGGCCATCCAGATACTCCCAGGCCTGCCGATAGCCAACGCAGCGCATGGATGGCAGGTCGAGGCTCAGCGCATAGCGCCGTCTAAGGTCCGTCACCTCATCTACCAGCCCCGCTGCCAGCATGGCATCAAAGCGTTGGGCGATGCGCTGATGCAAGACGCTGCGGCCGCCTTCTGCGAGCGGCAATATCGCTAACGGCAGCAAGTTGAACGGCAGTTCGCTATCACGCGCTTGGGCCGCTAGCCACTCGCTGAATGGGCGGCCGGTGGTGCGGACGACTTCCAGCGCACGCTGAATGCGTTGCGAGTCATTGGGGGCGAGGCGTGCGGCGGTGTGCGGGTCGCGGCGGGCGAGTTCGGCGTGCAGTGCTGGCCAGCCAAGCGTTCGGGCTTCGTCATCAATCTGGGCACGCGCGGCAGGGTCGGCTGGCGGCAAGTCAGCGAGGCCTTCGCGTAAGGCTTTGACATAGAGCATAGTGCCGCCGACCAATACCGGTAGCTTGCCACGGGCGCTGATATCGTGCATGGCGGCCAGTGCATCGCTACGGAAACGCGCGGCGGAATAGCGCTCCTCCGGGCTGATTAGATTGATCAGGTGGTGCGGTACGGCGCCAAGCTCAGCGGTGCTGGGCTTGGCGGTGCCAATGTCCATGTCGCGAAATACCAGTGCTGAATCAACGCTGATGATTTCACCACCAAATTGCATGGCTAACTCCAGCGCCAAGGCTGATTTGCCACTCGCTGTTGGCCCGGCAAGCAAAATCGCTGGCGGTTTGTGTGCGGCTGAATTCATTGTGCTATTTAACGCCCGCGCATGAACAGGCGGTCAAGATCGGTCATGGATAGCTGTACCCATGTTGGCCGACCGTGGTTGCACTGGTCAGCACGTTCGGTGGCTTCCATGTCACGCAGGAGGGCATTCATTTCCGGCAGGCTCAAGCTGCGGTTGGCGCGTACGGCGCCATGGCAGGCCATGGTGGCGAGCAGTTCGTTGCGGCGCGCGGCGATGACGTTCGAGGCTGGGTGTTCGGCGAGGTCGGCGAGCAGCGAGCGGATGAGCTCAACCAGATTGCCGCCGGCCAATAGCGTCGGCACGGTGCGCACCGCCAACTCACGCGGGCCGGCGGGAGCCATGGCGATACCGAGTTGTTCAAGAGCGGCTTGGCAGTCCGTGGCCGTAGCCATTTCCTTTTCCGTTGCCGAGAGCAACAGGGGCACGAGCAAGGTTTGTGTGCTGGGTGCGCCGGTATCGCAATGGGTTTTGAGTTTTTCGTAGAGGATGCGCTCGTGCGCGGCGTGCATGTCGACCAGGATAAGGCCATGCGCGTTTTGGGCCAGCACGTAAACGCCATGCAGTTGTGCGATGGCATAGCCGAGGGTGGGCGAGGTGCCAGGGTTGAAGGTGTTGGGGTTGCTACCGTCAGTCCCCGGAAAAGTCAGTCGCTGTGAGA
>CAZFSH010000009.1:0-13540 GCA_964521935.1 uncultured Propionivibrio sp. | reverse complement strand
GCCAACAAAGTCAAAATAACTGCGCACCGCGGGCTCGCTGACGCTGAAACTGCTTTGTATTGGCGGCTGCCAATTTGACCGCGGTATGGGATCGTCGCTGATGGTTTCGCTATGGCTTGCCGCATGCAGCGGAGCAGCAAGCGCACGCTGCAAGGCATGAAAAACAAACTGGTGAATCGCCCGGCCTTCACGAAACCGCACTTCCGTTTTCGCCGGATGCACATTGACGTCGACACCGGCTGGATCAAGCTCGAGAAACAGCACATAGGCCGGATGGCGCGCGCCATGCAGAATGTCCGCCCACGCTTCACGTGCGGCATGGGCGAGCAGCTTGTCGCGAACAAAACGGCCATTAACGAAGAAGTATTGTTCATCACGTCCGGAGCGAGAATAAGCCGGCAGGGCGGCGAGTCCGGATAATCGAAGCGGGCCGGCGACGGCGTCGACCGGTCGCGCATGCGGGAAAAAATCGTCGCCAAGCAAAGCGCGTGCGCGTTCGGAAAAGTCAGCCGCTGTGAGACGGCGCTTGGCACTGCCGTTGTGGCTGAGCGTGAAGGCCACGTCAGGGCGGGCCAGCGCCATGCGGCGTAACACTTCATCGCAATGGGCGTATTCGGTACCCGCGCTTTTGAGGAACTTGCGCCGCGCCGGGGTGCTCCAGTAGAGGTCGGCGACTTCAATGACTGTGCCGCGATCCAGCGCCGCGGGTTCGGGTTGGCTATCCTGATTCGACAGGCGCCAGGCGTGATTGCTGTCCGGCACGCGACTGGTCAGGCTGACCCGCGCCACCGAGGCGATCGAGGCCAGCGCTTCGCCGCGAAAGCCGTAACTGGCGACACGTTCCAGATCATCCAGCGAGCTGATTTTGCTCGTAGCGTGGCGCGCCAGAGCCAGAGCCAGGTCATCATGAACGATGCCTTTGCCATCATCGGCAACCCGAATCAGACGCACGCCGCCTTCTTCCAACTGCACGTCGATCTGCCGGGCGCCCGCATCGAGGCTGTTTTCCACCACCTCCTTGAGGACCGAGGCGGGCCGCTCTACCACTTCGCCAGCGGCGATCTGGCTGATCAGGAGGTCTGGCAGGGGATGGATGATGCCCATTGCAGCGCCACAAAAAGGGTAGAAAAAGGGGGCGGATTATAGCTTCCGGTAGAATGCGCGGCCTCTCTGTCCTGCGCTGCTTGCCAGCATTTCCATGGAATTTATTGCCCAGTTGATCGATATTGCCTTGCACCTGGATGTCCATCTCGCGGGCTTGCTGGCGCAGTACGGCACCTTGCTCTTCGTCATTTTGTTTGTGATTGTGTTTTGTGAAACGGGGCTGGTCGTTATGCCCTTGCTACCGGGCGATTCGCTTTTGTTCATGGCGGGCGCGCTGGCGGTAAAGGGTGCCGATCAGGGCTTCGATATCATCACGCTGATGGCAGTGTTACTTGTCGCCGCCACCTTGGGCGATAACTGCAACTACTGGATTGGCCGTTGGTCGGGACAGCGGATTCTCAAATGGGGTGAGCATTCACGCTTTTTTAACCGCGCCGCCTTCGATAAAACACATGATTTTTACGAGCGCTACGGTGGCTTTACCATGGTCGTCGCGCGGTTTCTGCCCTTTGTGCGGACGTTTGCGCCATTTGTTGCCGGCGTTGCGCAGATGCACTATCCAAAATATTTCATTTTTGACTTTGTCGGTGCCGTGCTCTGGGTGGTGAGCATGTGCATGGCAGGCTATCTGTTTGGCAATATTCCCTGGGTGAGCCAGAACCTCACCCTGATTGTCTTGGCGCTGATTTTTTTGCCGGCCTTGCCCGCCGCTATCGCGTGGCTGCGTCACTGGCGGGAAACCCGCACTGCATGATGAGCGTGCGGCTGCGTTGTCCGCGATGTGCTTCGGTGGCCTGGCTGCCCTTGTTTTGCGCCCTTGCGCTGCTTTGTGGCTGCGCCCAGCCTGGCTCACCATCTCCACTATCTCCGAATCTGCAGAAAGAAGCGGGGCTCGCGGGCAAGGCTGTGAGTAATTTTGACCCTAAGCAGATTGGTAAAAGCGATGTTGACCGGGTGGCGGATGCGCATCGCCGAGCCGTATTTGCCAGCCTGCGTGTTGTAGCGGAAAAACTCTACCGGCGCAATCCGCGCGAGTGGCGTAAGTCCGCCGCTAGCGTTGAACAGGCCATGGATGCCTTGTTCGACCCGCGTACTGGCTGGCGGCATCCGGCGCTGGCTACCGCGCGTGGCACTGATGTCATTGTGCTGGGCTTGCGTGAGGATTTTTCCGGGGATCGCGTTGCTGCGTTTATCGCCGGCTTGGGCGGCATGCTCAATGATGCGTTTGATAACAAGACTGAGTTTTTCCTGACCGACGCGATCGATCCGCAAAAGCTTTACAACAGCGCACGCAACATTGAAATTGCGGCGTGGAAGCTAGCGAGCGCGCGTGATGGCAATGGCGGTTTGTTACTGGTGAGTAACGAAATGCCGCCACCGCCGCAGTCGCCCAATCTAAGTTTTGAGCGCGAGTTTGGCAAAATGATTGGCAATCTCGATTTGCTCGCCGCGACCATTGCTGATCGTGACAATCGCACCATTGCGCGCATTGCGCAAAATATTGCGACCGCCTTGTTTTTGCCGGTCGCTGCCTTTCGCTAAGCGAGTCATGTTATGAAATCCTATGTCATTCTTATTTCCGGGCGCGGCAGCAATATGGATGCCCTGCTGGATGCCAATTTGCCCGGAACGTGTGCGGCGGTGATCAGTAATCGACCCGATGCAGCCGGCCTTACGCATGCCACTGCACGCGGTATTACGACCCGTGCGCTGGACCATCGTCGCTTTGCCTCGCGCGAAGACTTTGATACGGCGCTCGCTGCCATCATTGATGATTACGCCCCGGATCTGGTGTTGCTGGCCGGCTTTATGCGCATTTTGACGGCCGGTTTTGTTGAGCGCTACCACGGTCGTTTGCTCAATATCCATCCCTCGCTACTACCGGCTTTTCCCGGCGTGAAAACGCATGAGCAGGCCTTGGCCGCGGGCGTGCGCATTCATGGCTGCACGGTGCATTTTGTTACCCCTGCGCTGGATGGCGGACCTATCATCGCGCAAGCTGCGGTACCCGTGCAGGGCGATGACGATGCGGGCACGCTGGCCGTGCGCGTGCTGCGTGAAGAGCACCGTCTGTATCCCGCGGTTGCGCGGGCCTTTCTGGACGGGCGCTTGGTGCTCAACGAACAGGGTTGCAGCGAACTTCGTGATGAAGTGCCGGTAAGCGCCAGCCTGCATGCCCCGGGGTTGGGCTGAGGTGCGGCCTAGCGTTCATATCGTTCATCGGCTTATGGTGATGTTTGCTATGGCCGTGGCTTTATACACCGTCCCACAGCGACTGACTTTTGCTGACGAGTTGGTGTCGCCGCAAGGCTGGCCACAAGTGTGGCCACACCAGGGAGAGCGGCATTACGTGGTTCAGCGTGCCGATGATCCGATGGTGCTGGGTACGGTGCAAGTGACCTGGCGCCATGATGGCAAGCGCTATGCGCTGCGCAGCGTCAGTGAAACTGCAGGCCTGCTCGCCGCTCTGAAGCCTGCTCGAACCGTGCAGGAAAGCCTGGGCGAGCTGGGGGCTGAGGGGCTACGGCCACTAAGCTTTAGCTACGAAAAAAAGCGCGGTACGGATAGCGCTAGCTTTGACTGGTCGGCGGGTGTTTTGCATCTGCGCAATGAGCAGGTTGCCTTGCTGGCGGGCACGCAAGATTTGCTCAGCCTTAACGCACAGTTGGCGCTGCATCCCGTGCGCGGGGGCGTACGGGATATATTGGTGGTAACCGGTAGCAAGCTGCAGAGTTATCACCTTGAGGTCGCGGGTGAAGAACGGCTGATGCTCGGCGCCCATAGCTATGCCAGTGTGCATGTGTATGCATTGTCCGGCAATGAGCGCATCGACTTTTGGTTACCGGAGCCGGGAAAATCGGCAAAATTGGAAAAAGGCCAAAGCAGCCTAGCCAGCTTCGCGTTGCCATTGCGTATTCGTGTGACAGATAAAAACGGCATGGTGCTCGATCAGAGTCTTGATACCGCCGGCTCTGCGCACTGAGGGCAGCTTGCCGTGCCGATAGTTTTTGCCTTCCTGGCTTCGTTAACGGTGCATCTGTCGGTGATGTTATCCGACGGCTGGACGCTGCCATCGCTCAATACGCCGGAAGAGCTGGACGTTGTGTTGGCACCACTCCCACTACCCGTTCCCCCGGCGAGCGCGGTGACTGACTCCCCGCCAGAACGTAAGAAAGCCGCCGGGTCGGCAGCTAAGCCGGTGCGTAAAAGCAACACAGCGCCAGTTCCTACGGCGGCTTCGCCCGAGCCATTAGGCGCTACAACGGAGGCGCCAGAGGGATTGCCCGTGGGCTCTGCCGAAGGTGTCCCTGCTGCAATGCATAACATGCCGGCGGTTCCTGTCTCCGAGACGTCACCGGTGCCATCGTCCGCTCCGGCGCTACCCATGCCGGCCAATCGGCTAGCGCAACAAGGCACGATACGTTACAACATCACTCGTGGTGAAAGCGGTTTGCTGATCGGTCAGTCAGTACACCATTGGGAGCACGCCGATGGACGCTACACAGCCAGTGCGGTAACAGAAACCATTGGAATCGCCGCGCTTTTCGTGCCAGCTAAACTCAAGCAAGCGTCGATCGGGGTCATCGATAGTGCCGGCCTCAAGCCAGAGCATTTTCGCAATGAGCAGCGTAAACGCACTGACGAGGCCTTTATCGAGCGCGCGCAGAACCGTGTGCGCAGTAGCAGTAGTAGCGGCAGTGAGAGCAGCAGCGATAGCACCGGGCGCGAGGCTGCCTTGACGGGTATCGCTGACACGCTGCAAGACACGCTCAGCATGTACTATCAGTTATGTTTGCTGTTTTCGGACGCGGCTCCGCCGAAGGGGCCGTTGCACTTACCGATTGCCACGGGGCGTAAACTGGAAACCTACCGTTTTGAGCTAGTGGGCGAAGAAGTGCTCAACTATCGGCTCAATCACTTCGCTACTCAGCATTTACGCACCCGCAGCGGCGACGATACTGTCGATCTGTGGATTGTGCCGAATTTCCCGCTGCCCCTGCGCATTCGCTTTGTCGATCGCAAGGGCGATATTTACGATCAATGGATGGACATCAGCAACGAAGGTTTGCCGAAATGACTGCACCGAAAAAAAATACGCCCTTTCGCCATAGCGAACGCAAAGATCAACGAGCAGGGAAGGGCAAGGATCAGCGCAAAACTGGCAACCGCGCGACGGCCTCCGAGGAATACGTCGATGGCGCTATCCGGCCACCCTTGCTCAATGCGGCCGTCGAGGCTACCGAATTAGTGCTGGGTTTCGTTCATCCGGCGGACAGCGTCTTGTCGCACTATTTTCGTGACAACAAGACGGGCGCGCGTGACCGTGCTTTCATTGCCGAAACGGCCTATGCCGTTGTGCGCCGTCTGCCTTCACTCAAGCGCGCCGCGGCGCATGCGACATCTTCCTCGTCATCGGTGCGTTTGCTGGTACTCATGGCGCTAACCCGCGTACTCGGTTATTCCGTGCGCTATATCGAGCCCGCACTGCGTCGGCAGGAAGCGGAATGGCTCAAGGCCGGGGCGGCGCACCGCGATGAAAATGCCGAAACCTTGTCGCTGGGCGAACGACTCGATCTGCCCGACTGGTTGGCTGAGCGCTTGTTGGCGCAAATGCCGGAAAGTGCGGTACAGACGCTCATGAACGGCCTGAATGCCGCAGCGCCGCTCGATATTCGCATCAACACACTCAAAGCCGAGCGCGGCAAAGTGCTGGACTATTTTGCCAAGCACAACATTCCGGCTGAGGCGTGCACCTATTCGCCACTGGGCATTCGCTTGCCCGAAAAGCCGGCGCTGAACAAGAACCCCTTGTTCCTCGATGGCGCGATCGAAGTCCAGGATGAAGGCTCGCAACTGCTGTCATTGTTGGTGGAAGCGAAGCGTGGCGAAATGGTGGTTGATTTTTGTGCCGGAGCCGGTGGTAAGACCTTGCAGCTGGGCGCGATGATGCGTTCTACCGGACGGCTCTATGCGTTCGACGTGTCGGACAAGCGGCTTGCCAAACTCAAGCCGCGTATGACGCGCGCCGGCCTGACGAACGTGCATCCGATTGCCATTGCTAGTGAAAACGATCAACGCGTACGACGGCTGGCCGGCAAAATCGACCGCGTTTTGGTGGATGCCCCGTGTTCCGGTTTGGGTACCTTGCGCCGCAATCCGGATTTGAAATGGCGCCAGTCAGGTCAAGCCATTGATGAGCTCAAGGAAAAACAGCGCGCCATTCTTGCCGCCGCCGGCAAATTGGTGAAGCCGGGTGGTCGTCTGGTATATGCTACCTGCAGTGTGCTGGATGAAGAAAATGCGGCCATCGTGCAGGAATTTCTCATCGCCAACCCCGAGTTTTCCCTGCAGCCGGTTGCGCCTATCCTTACGCGTCAAGGTGTGACGGCTGAGTTGGCCGCTAGTACTGAAACGGCTTCCGGCTATCTGCAACTGCAACCGCATCGCCATGGTTGCGATGGCTTTTTCGCGGCGGTTATGCAGCGCGCCAGTTCGTGATGCGTGCTGGGTTTTTAACGCTAGCGCTGGCTTTCGCGGCAGCGCCGGTAATGGCGGCGTTACCTGCATTGCCGGCGGTTCAGGATGTTGCCGGTGCCGAGTTGCAGTTGTTTGTTGAGAACGACATGCTTGCCGGCACCGACCGTTATTACAGCAATGGCATCAAGCTTGGTGGTGGCATTCCCTTTGCCGTGTTGCAGGTGCCAGCCCGTGAGGCCTTGCAGCAACTGGTGGATGGAGCCGATGCAGTGCATCTGGGGCTATTTCTTGGCCAGAATCTTTACACCCCGCGTGACATCAAACTCAGCACCGCGCAGCCGAATGACCGACCATGGGCGGGCTGGTTGTATCTGGGCGGTGTAGCGCAGCGCGTCAAAGACAATCGACTGGATACCGTCGAGCTGGATATCGGCATGGTCGGCCCGGCTGCTTTGGGCGAAACCACGCAGGCGAATTGGCACAAAATGATTGGATCGCCGCAGCCGAAAGGCTGGTCGCATCAGCTGCCCAATGAGCCGGCGTTTCAGTTGGCGTATCTCGCTAAACAAAAGTATGGCCAGCGTAACGTCGAGCTTATTCCGCATGCTGGCATGACCATTGGCACGGTTAGCACCCTTGCCCGTGTCGGTGGTGTGCTGCGCTTTGGCGAGCACATGAGTGGTTTCGGGCCCGACACGATAGAGCCGGGTGGCGCCATGTTGCAGAATATGCGCCGCGCCAGTGAGGCGGGCGACGGCGCCGAGCCAGTTCGGTCAAGCTGGGAGTGGTACGTGTTTGCCGGGGTTGATCATCGCTTTGTCGCCCACAGTATTTTTTTGGATGGCACGGTGTTTCGCGATAGCGCGTCGGTTGCTAAACGCCAACATGTGTACGACCTGTCGCTCGGCCTAAGCGTGCGCTGGCAGGCCTTGCGTGTGTCGCTGACGCGCATCCGGCGCAGCCCTGAGTTTGACAGTCCGCTCGGCGTGTCGGCGCAAACGTTTGATTCGCTCAATATTGGTCTGGAGTTTTAGTTGCTTACGCTCGACGATTTTGATTTTGATTTACCGCCCGAGCGTATTGCTCAGGCGCCGCTGCCTGATCGTGCGGCGAGCCGCTTGCTGCATTTGCACGGCGGTGGCTGTGACGACCATCAGTTTCGCGACCTGCCTGATCTATTGTTGCCCGGCGACTTATTGGTGGTCAACGACACGCGTGTGCTGCACGCGCGTTTGTTCGGGCAGAAAGCCACTGGCGGGCAGGTTGAAGTGCTGGTTGAGCGGGTGACCAGTGACTGTGAGGTGCTGGCGCAGGTGCGTGCCAGCAAGCCCCCCAAACCGGGTAGCAGTCTGCGTTTAGAAAACGTGCTCAATGTTGAAGTGCTGGGACGTGCCGGCGAGTTTTATCAGCTGCGCTTTCCCGGTACTGCCATTGCTTTGCTCGAGGCGCACGGCCGCTTGCCCTTGCCACCCTACATCGAGCGCGTGGCGGGCGGCGACGACGAGTCGCGTTATCAGACCGTGTTTGCCAACGAAAAAGGCTCGGTGGCGGCGCCGACCGCAGGCCTGCATTTTGATGACGGCCTGTTTGCGCGTTTGGCCGAGCGCGGTATTCATCGTACGGCGGTAACCTTGCATGTGGGGGCAGGGACCTTTCAGCCAGTGCGCGTACACAACATTGCCGAACACCGGATGCACAGCGAGCGTTTCGAGATACCTCAAGCGACGGTGGATGCCATCGCCCACACGCGCGCCAACGGCGGCCGAGTTGTGGCGGTGGGGACGACCAGCCTGCGTGCGCTGGAGTCCGCCGCCAGCGACGATGGCACGCTAAAAGCCAGTCGTGCGACCGAAGGAGGTTCCGGTTGGGATGAGACGTCGATCTTCATCACCCCCGGCTATCGCTTCAAGCTTGTCGACGCCTTGATTACCAATTTCCATTTACCCAAGTCGACACTGTTGATGCTGGTCTCGGCCTTTGCCGGCAGCGAGGAAATTCGTCGTGCCTACCAGCATGCGATCGCTAACAATTATCGGTTTTTCAGCTATGGCGATGCCATGCTGCTGCATAGAAAGAACGACGTATGAGTTTTGAATTGCTGACCACTTCCGACGGCGCCCGGCGCGGACGCCTGACGCTGAACCACGGCGTTGTGGAAACGCCGACCTTCATGCCGGTTGGCACTTATGGCACCGTCAAGGCCATGGCGCCGAATGAGCTGAAGGCCATGGGGGCGCAAATTGTCTTGGGCAATACGTTTCATCTGTGGTTGCGCCCGGGCTTGGAGGTTATCGGTGCTCACGGTGGTTTGCATCGTTTCATGGCCTGGGATGGCCCGATCCTGACGGACTCCGGCGGTTTTCAGGTCTTCAGTCTTGGCGATCTGCGCAAGATCACCGAAGAGGGCGTCAAGTTCGCTTCGCCGATCAATGGCGATAAGCTATTTCTGACGCCCGAGGAGTCGATGCGCATCCAGAAGGTGCTCAATTCCGATGTGGCGATGATTTTTGACGAATGTACACCTTATCCGGCCGATCACAAGACGGCGGCAGAGTCGATGCGCTTGTCTTTGCGCTGGGCACAGCGTTCGCGCGACGAGTTCAATCGGCTGGAAAACCCGAACGCCTTATTTGGTATCGTTCAGGGTGGCATGCACGAAGCATTGCGTGACGAGTCGATTGCCGGCCTGACCGACATTGGTTTTGACCACTATGCGATCGGCGGCTTGTCCGTGGGCGAACCGAAAGAGGAATTCACGCGCATCCTCGCTTACACGGCGCCGAGGCTCCCAGCGGACAAAGCACGCTATCTGATGGGCGTGGGCACGCCGGAAGATCTGGTGTATGGCGTGGCCAGTGGTATTGATATGTTTGACTGCGTGATGCCCACGCGTAATGCGCGTAACGGCTGGTTGTTCACGCGCTTTGGTGACGTCAAGATCAAAAATGCGCGCTATAAGCTGGATACCCGGCCGCTGGATGAAACCTGCGACTGCTACACCTGCCAGAACTTCACCCGTTCCTACCTGCACCATCTGCATCGAATTGGCGAGATCCTTAGCGCTCGCCTGAACACGATTCATAACCTGCACTATTACCAGGTGCTCATGCGCGAGATGCGCGACGCTATCGTTCAGGGGCAATTCGGCGCATTTCGTCAGCGCTTTGCCGCTGACCGGCGAGTCGGCGCGGGGGAGTGCGTATAATCGCCGGCCTTGTTGTTCTCTCATTGGAGTTTTTGTGTTGATATCAAATGCTTACGCGCAAGCAGCCGGTGCTGCTGCCGACCCGACGGGTGGTCTGATGGGCATGCTGCCCATCATCGTGATGTTCATCGTGCTCTGGTTTGTCATGATTCGTCCCCAGATGAAGAAAGCCAAAGAGCACCAGAAGATGGTCTCCGAACTGGCCAAGGGCGACGAAGTCGTTACCCAGGGCGGTATTGCCGGGCGTATTTCCAAGGTTGGCGAGAACTATCTCCATGTCGACGTGTCGCATCTTGATGGCGGCAAGGAAGCCCCCGTTGCGCTGATTGTGCAAAAGACCGCGGTGGCGACCGTTTTGCCCAAGGGCTCGCTCAAGTCACTGTAAGCGACTGACTGTCCTCGGCCGGTAGTAGCTTTGCCGGCCGAAATGTGGATTGTTTTTCTCCTCCCGCTATGTCGGGGTACTCACTTCGCCGCCGGTGCAATGCTGACGTTCGGGTGATTTACTGTTCCTCACTGCCATGAATCGATATCCCCTCTGGAAGAACATCGCGGTCCTGATTGCCGTCATCCTTGGTTTGCTCTATACGCTGCCGAACTTTTTCGGCGAGGCACCCGCCGTACAGGTGTCTAGCGTCAAAGCGACCATCAAGGTCGACCAGTCATTACTCGATCGTGTTGAAGAAACTTTGGCCACAGCGGGTATCACGCCTCAAGGACTGTTGCTTGATACGCATGGTATTCGTGCCCGCTTGAGCTCCACCGAAGAGCAGCTCAAGGCGCGCGACGCCATCGAGAAGGCCTTGAATCCCACGCCGGCAGATAGCAGTTACAGCGTAGCGCTCAATTTGGTGAGCAATTCGCCGAACTGGCTGACCACGATGAACGCCCTGCCTATGTATCTGGGCCTCGATTTGCGCGGCGGTGTGCACTTTCTGCTGCAAGTGGATATGAAGGGGGCGCTGACCAAGCGTATTGACTCGGTTGGCGCGGATGTACGCAGCTTCTTGCGCGAGAAAAGCTTGCGTCATAGCGGCATATCCCGCGAAGGCATGAATCTGGTCGTGCGCTTCCGTGATTCGGAAACACGTGATAAGTCACGCACCTTGCTTGCCGAGAGTCAGCCCGACTTTGGCTGGGCTGAAGCCGGTAGCGGAGAGGAGTTGCGTCTTATTGGCAGTTTCACCATAGCGGCGCAAAAACGCATTCAAGAGTTTGCCATCAAACAAAACATCACTACCTTGCATAACCGGATCAATGAACTCGGTGTTGCCGAGCCCGTGATTCAGCAGCAGGGGGCTGATCGCATCGTGGTGCAGCTACCCGGTGTGCAAGACACGGCCAAAGCCAAGGATATTCTCGGGCGTACCGCGACACTGGAGGTTCGGCTGGTTGACGATGAAGCCAGTAATAACGCCAGCACGATGCAGCTTGCCGCGGCCGGTACGCCACCTGCTGGAACCGAGTATTACGTTGAGCGAGGTGGGCGTGGCTTGCTGGTCAAAAAAGCCGTGGTCCTGACCGGTGAGCGTCTGACCGATGCCCAGCCGGGTTTTGATTCGCAGACACAGGAACCCGCGGTACATCTGTCTTTGGACTCCGCGGGCGCGCGCATCTTCAAGGAAATCACCCGCGAAAATGTTGGTAAACGCATGGCCATTTTGCTGATCGAAAAAGGTAAAGGCGAGGTCGTGACCGCACCCGTGATTCGGAGCGAAATCGGTGGGGGTCGGGTACAGATTTCCGGACGCATGAGTTCGATGGAGGCCACGGATACCGCTTTGCTACTGCGCGCGGGTTCGCTGGCGGCGCCGATGGACATTATCGAAGAGCGCACCATCGGCCCGAGTCTGGGCGCCGACAATATCTCCAAGGGCTTCCACTCAACGCTGTGGGGCTTCATTGCCTTGTCCACCTTCATGATTGGGTACTACCTGTTGTTTGGTGTTGTTTCGGTCTTGGCACTCTCCGCCAACGTGCTGTTTTTGATCGCGCTGTTGTCGCTATTACAGGCCACGCTGACGTTGCCTGGTATTGCCGCGATTGCCTTGACCTTGGGCATGGCGATTGACTCTAATGTGCTGATTAACGAGCGTATTCGTGAAGAGCTGCGTGGCGGTAACACGCCGCACGCGGCCATCATGGCGGGTTATGAGCGGGCGTGGGGGACGATTCTGGACTCCAACATCACGACCTTAATCGCTGGCGTTGCGCTGCTTATTTTTGGTTCGGGCCCCGTGCGTGGTTTCGCTGTCGTGCACTGCTTGGGCATTCTGACCTCGATATTTAGCTCGGTTGTTGTTTCTCGCGCCTTGGTGAATGCGATCTACGGTGGTCGCCGAAAACTTGACTCACTGAGCATCGGACAAATCTGGAAAGCCGGTATCACCGCCAATTAAGCGGCCAATCTAGCGGTCATCTCAGCGCTCACCCCAGTAACGGCACTCTGCACATTCAGGAAATACATCATGGAATTTTTCCGGATCAAAAAAGACATTCCCTTCATGCGCCATGCGCTGGTCTTCAACATTATTTCGTTGCTGACCTTTTTGCTGGCGGTGTTCTTTCTCGGGACCAAAGGCCTGCACCTGTCGATCGAGTTCACCGGTGGTACGGTGCTTGAGGCGCGCTTTAGCGAAGCACCTGATCTCGACGCCTTGCGCAATCAGTTGGCGACCGATGGCTTTGTTGATACGCAAGTGCAGAATTTCGGTACCTCGCGTGATGTCTTGGTCCGTGTGCCGCTGTCCAAGGATGCCGATCTGACCAGCATGGGCAATCGGGTCATGGAGTCACTGACAAAAGTCAGCTCCGGTGGGACGGCGCCGGAGCTCAAGCGCGTCGAGTTTGTCGGCCCGCAGGTGGGTAAGGAACTGGCCGAAGATGGAGCTTTGGCACTGTTGCTGGTGGTGGCCGGCATCATGCTGTATCTGGCTTTTCGTTTCGAGTGGCGCTTTGCCGTCTCGGCCATCATCGCCAACTTGCACGACGTGGTGATCATTCTCGGATTTTTCGCCGTTTTCCAGTGGGAGTTTTCGCTACCGGTATTGGCGGCGATCTTGGCGGTATTGGGTTACTCGGTAAATGAGTCCGTGGTGGTTTTCGACCGTGTGCGCGAGACCTTCAAGAACAGTCGCAAGCGCGCTTTGACCACACCCGAAATACTTGATCACGCGATTACCAGCACGATCTCACGTACCATCATTACGCACGGTTCAACGCAGATGATGGTGACGTCCATGCTGATATTCGGTGGCCCCGCGCTGCACTACTTTGCGCTGGCCCTGACTATCGGCATCTGCTTTGGTATTTATTCCTCTGTACTGGTTGCCAGCCCGCTGGTGATGTGGCTGGGTGTGTCTCGCGAGCAGTTCATCAAGGCGAAAGTCGAGAAGCAGGAAGCGGTGGTTTAAGCGACGACTGCGCTGAGGGGGGAATAAAAAAGGGCGCCGTCGGCGCCCTTTTTTATTCGTCGTACATAGCGAACTTATGTCGCAACCGGTACATCCCGCTCCCGTTATTGACCAAGGTGAGCAGCCGGTCAATATTAGGGTGTTTGCCCGGATTTTGCCGTGCGTCTTCGGTATGCTCGTCGTACAAATCCAAGCCCTTTTTCGCCGCTTCAACGGTGATGGCACCGAAAATCTGCCCGATATGGTTATAGACGGTGAGCGACCCAGTCTGCCCGGTCTTGTTTTCTATCGTCGCGACAACATTGCCTTCGCCATCGAGCAGTTCGATGGCGGCCAAGTG
>CAZFSH010000008.1:2609-24239 GCA_964521935.1 uncultured Propionivibrio sp. | reverse complement strand
TTTCTCGCTATAGCTTTGGTTATGGTGTATGTCGGCGCTGTCATGGTCCTGTTCCTTTTTGTCGTCATGATGCTTGACATCAACATTGCTAGGCTTCGTGAAGGTTTTTGGAGCTATCTACCTCTTGGCGCAATGGTGGCCTTACTCATGGTCGGGGAAATGACCTTGGTGCTGGGTAGTGGCCTGTTTAGTGCCGAAGCCTTTCCTCCAGTAGAAATTGCAGCAGACGTAAGTAATACCAAAGAGTTGGCGCGTCTCCTTTTCACGGATTTTTTCTTCCCGTTTGAATTAGCATCGATCATTTTGTTAGTTGCCGTAATTGTCGCTGTCATGCTGACCTTGCGTAAACGTAACGATAGCAAGGCCATGCATCCGTCTGAGCAGCTAGCGGTGAAGCGCAACGACCGAATTCGTGTCATCAAGATGGCTGCCGAAATAGATGTTCCGGCGGTTAAGGGAGAATAGATTCATGACAAGTCTTTCACTCTCCCACTATTTGATTCTGGCCGCGATACTGTTTGCGATTTCGGTCGTCGGCCTGTTTTTAAATCGAAAAAACCTGATCGTCTTATTGATGTCGATTGAGTTGATGCTGTTGGCAGTCAATATGAATTTCATTGCTTTCTCGCATTATCTCAATGACTTGTCCGGCCAGCTGTTTGTCTTTTTTATATTGGTGGTTGCCGCGGCAGAGTCAGGTATTGGACTGGCGATTTTGGTAGTTCTTTTCCGCAACCTGTCTTCCATCCATGTCGACGATCTCGACAACCTGAAGGGTTAACAGAAAGCTACCTTCTGCACACACCTTGTACGGATACGAAGAAACCTAGACAAACATGGAAATGAAGACGCTCTACTTGTTAATTCCCCTAGCACCTCTTGTTGGGGCAATCCTTGCCGGCTTATTTGGCAAAGTTATCGGTCGCGCTGGCGCGCACATTGTCACGATTCTTGGCGTCGCGACCGCTTTTGTCGCTTCAATCGTTGTATTTCAAGACGTCCAGGCGGGTAATACCTTCAATGGCTCGGTCTATACTTGGCTGCAAACGGGAGGCCTGAGCCTGGAGGTTGGGTTCCTAATCGACAAGTTGACCGTCATGATGATGTTGGTGGTCACCTTCGTGTCGCTGATGGTGCACATCTACACGATTGGTTATATGGCCGATGACCCCGGATACCAGCGCTTCTTCAGCTACATTTCCTTGTTTACTTTCTCGATGTTGATGCTCGTTATGAGTAACAACTTCGTTCAGCTATTTTTTGGCTGGGAAGCGGTGGGTCTCGTTTCGTATTTGCTGATTGGATTCTGGTACACCCGGCCTACGGCGATTTTTGCCAACCTCAAAGCCTTTCTGGTTAATCGCGTCGGCGACTTTGGCTTTTTGCTTGGAATTGGCCTTATTGCCTCTTACGCAGGCACATTGGATTACGCCGAAGTCTTTGCCAAGCGGGAAGAACTTGCTGCCATGACAGAGGTGGTGACGGGCTGGCCGCTGATTACCGCAATCTGTATTGGTCTTTTCATCGGTGCGATGGGTAAGTCGGCGCAAGTTCCGTTGCATGTCTGGTTGCCTGACTCCATGGAAGGCCCGACGCCGATTTCCGCATTGATTCACGCCGCGACCATGGTGACCGCAGGTATTTTCATGGTTACCAGGATGTCTCCCTTGTTTGAGCTCTCAGACACGGCTTTGTCGTTCGTCTTGGTCATCGGCTCAATTACGGCCTTGTTCATGGGCTTTTTGGGCATCATACAAAACGATATCAAGCGCGTTGTTGCTTACTCAACCCTGTCCCAGTTGGGTTATATGACCGTTGCGTTGGGTGTTTCGGCCTACTCTGTCGCCGTTTTTCACCTGATGACGCACGCTTTTTTCAAGGCCTTGTTATTCCTTGGCGCTGGCTCGGTGATTATGGGCTGCCACCACAATCAGGACATACGCTACATGGGCGGTTTGCGTAAATACATGCCCATCACCTGGATTACCTCATTGCTTGGATCACTAGCCTTGATTGGCTTCCCGTTCCTGTCCGGCTTTTATTCCAAGGATTCGATCATTGAAGCGGTTCATGCATCGCATATTGCCGGTTCAGGGTTCGCTTATTTTTCGGTGTTGGCGGGCGTTTTTGTCACGGCTTTCTATTCTTTCCGGATGTATTTCTTGGTATTCCACGGGAAAGAGCGTTATGACGAGATGCCTCACGATGATCACCATGACGACCACCACGATGATCATCACAGCGGCAAGCCTCATGAGTCGCCATGGGTTGTAACGCTTCCGCTAGTGCTGCTTGCCATTCCGTCCGTCGTGATTGGTTTCCTGACCATTCAGCCTATGTTGCACGGTGACTGGTTTGGCAGTGCGGTATTCATTAATTCTGAAGCGCATCCGGCAATGGAAGAGCTTGGTAAAGAGTTTCATAGTGCGGTTGCCATGGCGGTTCATGGCTTGACGTCACTGCCATTCCTTCTGGCGATGAGCGGCGTTGCGTTATCTTGGTTCTTCTATTTGAAGCGTCCGGATATCCCGGCTGCCATCCAGCGCTCAGTACAGCCGATTTATACCTTGTTGGAAAATAAGTACTACTTTGACAAGTTCAATGATGTGGTCTTTGCGGGCGGCGCTCGGCTTCTTGGGCGCAGCTTATGGAAAGCCGGCGACCAAGTACTGATCGACGGGATTATGGTTAACGGTAGTGCGCGTGTGGTGGGCTGGATTTCCGCATTGGTCCGTCTTGCCCAAACAGGCCATATTTACCTGTATGCCTTCGCCATGATCTTCGGTCTATCTGCCCTGATGACGATGATGTTTTGGTTTAACCGGTTCTGAAAAGATAGCTAACCGATGAATTCACATTTGCTCAGCCTTGCTATTTGGGTTCCCATTATCGGGGCCCTACCGGTATTTGCCTTGGGGTCGGAACGGCGTGACCTTGCCCGATGGTTAGCCTTGTTGGTTGCTATAGCGGGTTGTCTGGTTACCCTTCCCATTTATACGGGGTTTAATCCGCACGAGGCGGGTATGCAGTTTGTGGAGCATGCACCCTGGATTCCCCGCTTCAATATCGAGTACATACTTGGTGTTGACGGCATTTCCATGCTTTTCGTGTTGCTCAATAGCTTTATAACCATTCTCGTTATTCTGGCTGGCTGGGACGTGATCGAAGAGAAGCAGGCGCAATATATGGGCGCCTTCCTGATCATGTCCGGTTTGATGAATGGCATTTTCAGTGCACTCGATGGCATTCTGTTTTACGTATTTTTCGAGGCGTCGCTAATACCGATGTACATCATTATTGGTGTATGGGGTGGTCCGAATCGGGTTTATGCCGCGTTCAAATTCTTCCTCTATACACTGCTTGGATCCTTGTTGATGCTCGTCGCGCTGATGTGGTTGTTCTTTGAGTCGGGCGGCAGTTTCAGTATTCTCGAATGGCACAATCTGCGCATTGAAATGGCACCGCAGATTCTTATTTTCATCGCGTTTTTACTTTCTTTCGCGGTCAAAGTGCCTATGTGGCCGGTGCATACATGGCTGCCTGATGCGCACGTCGAAGCGCCTACAGGCGGCTCAGTGGTACTTGCTGCTATTGCCCTTAAGCTTGGCGCTTATGGCTTTCTGAGGTTCTCGCTACCGATTGTTCCCGATGCCAGTCACGCCATGGCGCCGCTGATGATTGCCTTGTCGCTGACAGCGGTGGTGTACATCGGTTTTGTGGCCTTGGTGCAAGCCGACATGAAAAAGCTGGTTGCTTACTCATCGATTTCGCACATGGGTTTCGTAACGCTTGGCTTCTTCATCTTCAATTCGCTCGGCATTGAGGGAGCACTGATTCAGATGATTTCCCACGGCTTTGTCTCAGCCGCCATGTTTTTGTGTATCGGTGTCATGTACGACCGCATGCATTCCCGCCAGATTGCCGATTACGGTGGCGTCGTTAATACCATGCCCAAGTTTGCAGCCTTCTTTCTGCTGTTCTCAATGGCAAACTCGGGATTGCCGGCAACCTCCGGCTTTGTTGGTGAATTCATGGTGGTTCTTGGCGCAGTCAAATTCAACTTCTGGGTTGGCTTTGCGGCCGCTACCACCCTGATAGTTGGTGCGGCATATACCTTGTGGATGTATAAGCGGGTGGTGTTTGGCGCGGTGGCCAATGATCATGTTGCGGAGCTGACCGACATCAATGGGCGCGAGTTTTTGATTCTTGGGGTGCTCGCGATCGCCGTGCTGGCTATGGGTTTGTATCCCTTCCCGTTCGCCGATGTGATGCATGCCTCGGTTGATAATCTGCTCAAGCACGTCGCGACCAGCAAACTTTAATCAATGTCTTTATCGCCCATTTTTCCGTCAGAAGATCTTGCACTTCTGGCCTTATTGGTCACACTGGAAACGCAATGTTAGAAAACTTCGTCACTCCCGATTTTTATCCGGCGTCGGCCGAGGTCTTTATCGTCGCTATGGCGATGCTGGTGCTGGTGGCCGAACTTATTTTCGGAAAAACCCAGAAGTGGGTTGTCCCGATGCTGACGATGCTGACTTTGATCGTTGCCGCGATCATCACCGTGGGGACCGCCGATGGGCAGACCGTCCTCACGTTCAGCAATATGTTTGTCGACGATTTGCTGGCTGACTTCCTCAAGCTGATGACCTATATCTCCGTCATCATGATGCTGATTTACAGTCGTCGTTATTTGGCCGAGCGTAACTTGGACAAGGGCGAGTTTTATGTGCTGGTCTTGTTTGCCACGCTTGGCATGATGGTCATGATTTCGGCCTCCCATTTCGTCACGCTCTACATCGGTCTGGAGCTGATGTCCTTATGCCTGTATGGCTTGGTGGCCATTGATCGAGACTCTGCGCGCGCTACGGAAGCCGCAATGAAATACTTTGTGTTGGGTGCCTTGGCGTCTGGCTTGTTGCTGTATGGTATGTCTATGCTTTACGGCGCGACCGGCACACTTGAAATTGGTGGCGTGGCGCAAGCGCTTTATCAGGGCAATATACCGAAAACCATAGCCGTTTTTGGTTTGGTGTTCACGATTGCCGGGATAGCTTTCAAGCTCGGTGTCGTGCCTTTCCATATGTGGATTCCCGATGTTTACCAGGGCGCCCCGACAGCGATTACCTTATTCATTGGATCTGCGCCGAAGTTGGCGGCCTACGCCATGACGATGCGCTTGCTCGTGTTTGGCTTGTTCAGTATGGCCGTTGAGTGGCAGCAGATGCTGCTGATCATGGCCGTGTTGTCGATAGCACTGGGTAATTTGGCGGCTATTGCCCAGACCAGCATCAAACGTATGCTGGCGTACTCGGGTATTTCCCATATGGGCTTCATGTTGCTTGGCTTGACCTCAGGTGTTGTCGGTGGCCAGGTTGATCCCTTCACGGCGGTCAATGCTTATAGCTCGGCGCTTTACTACACCATTGCCTATGTGCTGATGACTTCTGCAGCTTTTGCCATGGTTATGCTGCTGTCACGTCCCGGTTATGAAGCGGATTCGCTGGATGCCTTTAAAGGTCTGAATAAGCGTAGCCCGTGGTTTGCGCTGGTCATGCTCATGGTGATGTTCTCGATGGCGGGCGTGCCGTTCTTTATCGGTTTCTTCGCCAAGTTCTCGGTGCTACTGGCCTTGATCAAGGCCGGCTACGTGCAAATTGCCGTGGTAGCGGTGATGTTCTCATTGATCGGTGCTTTCTACTATCTGCGTGTGGTCAAACTGATGTATTTCGACGCTCCTGAAGATAAAGCGCCGATTACCCCAGCATTTGATATGCGCGTCTTGCTTTCACTCAATGGCTTGGCCATCGCGTTATTTGGACTCTTTCCCGACTCAATCATTACCTTGAGTACTACCACCTTGATGCGGTCGCTGTAAGCGATCAGTGGTTGCGTGCAGAGGGAAGGGCGTGCTGCTTGTCGTTTCCCTTATCGCGCCATGGTGCCGGTATGACTGACGCCGATCTGATTGAAGAAACTGTTTCAAGTGAAGCCGTTTATGACGGCTGTTTGCTGCACGCTCGGCGCGACGTCGTGCAGCTACCCAATGGTCAGCATAGCGTCCGTGAATGGATTGCTCATCCGGGCGCGGCCGTAGTCATTGCGCTGCTCGATAATGGCAAACTCTTGTTTGAGCGCCAGTTCCGTTATCCGGTGCGGCGGGTTTGCCTTGAGCTACCCGCCGGCAAGATAGAGCCTAACGAGCACCCGCTTGATACGATACGCCGCGAACTGCGTGAAGAGACTGGGTTCCGCGCCAAACAATGGCGCCATGTTGGTACGATGCATCCATGTATTGGTTATTCGGATGAGCGCATCGAGATTTTTTGGGCCCAGGGACTCTCATTTATTGGTGCTGAACTTGATGATGGCGAATTGCTCGAAGTCGTCGAGTTGAGTGTTGCCGACGCCTTGTTGGCGGTGCGTGATGGCGAAATTACCGATGGCAAAACCATCGCTGCCCTGATGTGGGCCGACAAGATTATTTCGGGCGTTTGGCCGCTACCTGACTAAGTTAGGCCTAAGCCAAGTCGAGCACAATCTTTCCAATGTGCTGATTACTCTCCATCAGCGCATGCGCTTCTGCTACCTCGGCGAGTGGGAATGTCGCATGGATATGCGGCGTTACAGCGCCTGAATCGATGGCAGGTATCAAGTGCTCACGCAAACTATCACGGATCGCCGCTTTTTCAGCCTGCGAACACGGGCGCAACGTTGAACCGGTAATCGTCAGTCGCTTGAGCATCACGGGCATCAGGTCAATGTCGCCTCGCGGCCCTTGGAGGAAGGCGATATACACCAAGCGACCATTTCGCCGTAGCAGCCCTAAGTTTTGTTGCAGATAGGGGGCTCCGACCATATCCAGAATGACGTCGACACCTACATTGTTGCTCAATGCTTTGACTTGAGTCGCGAAATCGTTAGATCGGTAATTAATCGCACTGACCGCCCCGAACTGTTCGCAGAACTCACGTTTTTTCTCGCTACCGACGGTCACATAAGGGATAGCTCCGCGCAGTAAGGCCAACTGAATCGCGGTTAAGCCAATGCCGCTGGCACCCCCATGAATCAGTAAGCGCTCGCCGGCTTTCAGGTGGGCGCGATCGACCAGATTTGACCAGACGGTGAACCAGGTTTCAGGCAGCGCGGCCGCTTGGGCAAAAGTCAGTCGCTGTGGGACGGCGAGAGCATGGCTGGCTGGCACGACACAATACTCGGCATAGCCGCCTCCCGGTGCCAGCGCCATTACTGCGTCGCCGATCTGCCATTCGCTAACGCCGGCTCCGCACTCCGCGACGCGCCCGGCGACTTCCAAGCCCAGTCGTGGCGATGCTCCTGGTGGCGGCGGATACAGCCCCATTCGCTGAAAAATATCGGGGCGATTGACCCCTGCCGCCTGCACGTGAATCAGTATCTCGCCGTGACCGGGGCGAGGAGGTTCGACGTCGACCAGATGCAGGCAGTCAAGCCCTCCACCGGCACCGTGATCAATCGCTTTCATGGCCGACGGCGGCGAACCGGCGGAAGTTGATGATTGATGGCACAGAGCAGCGCATACAAGGTAGGAATATTGTGCGCCAGCAAGGGCTTGCCGGTATTGAGCAAGGCTACGGAAATATCGCGCTGCGGGTCGGCCCAGATCATGATATTGATCAAGCCAACATGGCCATAAGCTTCGTTAGTGTTAGGGCCATACAGGCCGATCGGCGCCCCGCCGAGCATCATGCCTGGGGAAAAGCGCAGGGGAATTTTCAAGACGTTGTCAAACTGATGTGGCGACATTTCATGGGTCGCGCGATGCACAGTCAATGGGCTGACAATTTGCCTGTCGCCGTAACGACCACCATCCAGCAGCATCTGGAAGAACCGGCTGGCTTCTTCGGCGGTGGCAACCATGTTGCCGGCTGAGATGGGTTCGGCAAAGAAGTCATGCTCACAGAGCATGTCCTGTTCGGCTTCGATATCTACGGCCAAGTAGGTGCGCAGATAGTCGACGATCGGACGACTCAAATGCATGCCGCTGACACGATCGCGTGCCATGTTCGCGAAGTCTCGCTTGCTCGCACCGTAATCCAGATAGCGAAACCCCATGGGTTTTTTGAAGTGCTCCTGCCAATACGTTTCAATAGGGGTGCCGCTGGCGCGCTCAAGCACGGCCTGTAGCACCGCACCGGCGGTGAGTGCGTGATAGGCCTGTGTGCGGCCGTGCGCATCGATAGGGCTGGCTTGGCATATCAGTTTGAGGAAACGCGATTGATCGATCAGCTCTGCGCGCGTCGCGTTTTTCTTGATGCCGGGTACGCCGCCGCGGTGGGCTAGCACTTGCAGGATGCTGATGCGCTCCTTGCCGTTTTGGGCAAACTCGGGCACATAGTGCGCGACAGGGTCAAGCAGATTGATCACGCCGTCATCGGCCAACTTGTGAATGAGCATCGCGGTCACCGCCTTGCTGGCCGAAAAAATGCACGATGGCGTATTGGTGGTAGCCAGCTTCGGCAAATCGGGTCCGCCCGGTTCGCCAATGCCTTGTGCGTAGCCGATGGCGCGATTGAGCACGATCTTGCCGTGACGGCGAATGCATAACATCACGGCGGGGTAATATCCGGTGCAATACAAGTCTTCGGTTGCACGCCAGATGTTCTGGATCGCCTCCGCGTTTAGCCCGACGGACTTCGGAGCGACTTCACTGGCGTGGTCAATATCCGTCACTGAGGCCAAATCATCGGGCACAGGGAAGGTGCGCATGATCCGGCGAGTGAGCGGAAAGTTCGCGACATGCCGGTTGATCAGGCGGTTGAAGCCGCGCGTTGTTGAACCCAGTGCATCAAGCATCAACTACTCCTCACAATAAAGTCCGGCACCCTGAAGTCATAAACCAAGCTGTTGCGCTGGTGCTTTCGCACTCTGAAGCATAGCCGCAATGACAAATTGTTGTTCGCTAAAAAAGGCTCCTCATGGCCAGCCTTGTCGGTTTTATGGGCGCGATGCAGGGGCTCGGCGATGGCGACTCATGATCCGAAACAAGTCGGTAAGCATGTCTATAATCGAACGCTCTTTCCCGCCCCCAGAGCGCACTTGTGGCCACACTGTCTCTAGAGCTTGAACGCAAACTCGGTATCGCTATTGAACGCATGCCGGCGTTTCCGAAAAGCGTGCAAAAAATCCTCGAACTGACGCGTAACATCAACTGTCTGCCCAAGGAATTAGTCGCAGTGATCGAGAAAGACCCGGTCATGACGGTCAAGATTCTTAAGGTCATTAATTCGGCCTACTACAGCTTGCCGAACAAGATCACCTCGGTGAGTCAGTCAGTCGTTTACCTGGGCATCAACACCATTAAAAACCTTGCCTTGGGTTTCGCTGCCGTTGGTATTTTGCCCCGCTTCAATGCCGCGGGCTTCGACATTCAACGCTATCTCATGCATTCGTTGATTGTGGCCTCGATTTCACGTCAGTTGGCCCAGCAGGGTGCCAAAGGCGAAGCCGATCCCGGCGATTGTTATATCGCGGGTTTGTTGCATGACTTCGGTAAGGCGGTATTTGCCCAGTTTATGGCGCCGGAATTTCGTGAAGCGATGAGCTTTGCGCTGGAAAGCAATGTGCCGTTGCATGAAGCCGAGCTCCACGTCATTGGTACTGACCATGCTTATGTCGGCGCCATGCTCGCCAAGCGCTGGCAGTTTCACGAAAACCTGGTGCAGTGCATCCAAGATCACCATCGTCTCGATGCAGAACCCTCAGCGGTGCTCGATTGCTTGCGTACGGCTAATCAGATTGCCCGCAAGATGGGGCTGGGAGACAGCGGCAATGTCTGGCGTGAGGATGAAGCACCAGCCGCCCCGCATCGCTTTGGCAACGATCTCGACCAGACTATTGCCAGCCTCGGGGATATGCAGCGTTTCATTGATGACGCCCAGATGTTTGCGCAAGTCAGCGTCGATAAATAAACGGAACCATCATGAAAATTCGCTTTTGGGGTGTGCGCGGATCCATCCCGTCGCCTGGCCTGCACACCATGCGCTATGGCGGTAATACCACCTGTATTGAAGTGCGCGGTGATGATGGCAGTTTGGTGATTCTCGATGCCGGCACGGGTATTTTTCCCTTGGCGCAAGAACTGCTCAAGCAGATGCCCGTCGAAGCAAACATTTTTATCACCCATACGCACTGGGACCACATTCAGGGTTTGCCTTTCTTCACCCCCTTGTACATTCCGGGGAATACGGTACGGATTCATGGGGCCTATGACGTTGTCTCCAGCCGGGGCATTGATCAGGTGATGGACGTGCAACTGCAGTACAGCTATTTTCCGATTCGCGAAGCAGAGATGAAGGCGCGTATTGCCTACGAAACGCTGAACGTTGGGGTGCCGGTGACGGTTGGTTCGCTGACCATTACCCCGCTGATGCTGAATCATCCTGTGATCAATTTTGGTTATCGTGTCGATGGTGATGGCAAATCGATGTTCTTCACAGGTGACCATGAGCCGTGGCTCAACATTTATCAACCCGACGATGAGGGCTATAACGAGTTCGCCCAGATGGTTGACGCGCAGCTTGCTCAGCTGGATGCCGCGCTTGGCGGGCTGGATGTTCTGATCGCCGACAGCTCCTACACCAAAGCTGAATATCCCAGCAAAATCGGGTGGGGGCACGGCACGATGGAAGGGCATCTGGACTGGGTGAGGCGTATTGGTGCGCGCACCTTGGTCTGTACACACCATGAGCCTACGCGCTCCGATGACGCGCTGGAAAAAGTCTTTGCTGAGGCTGTCGCAGGTTGCGGCTATGTGCCCGGCGAAAATGGCGCGCCGCAGGCCATACTGGCTCGCGAAGGGATGGAACTCAGTTTGTAATTGCTCTCGGTATTTTTAGGACTTTTCGTATTTTTGGTGCCGTCCCACAGCGACTGACTTTTGCTAACAGCTTCCTCATGACGCCAACTCTCGTTTTTGACATTGAAACCATTCCCGATGTCGCGGGCATTCGTGTTCTTCACGAATTGCCCGACACACTCTCCGATGCGGAAGTGGCTGAGTATGCTTTTCAACGCCAGCGCGCCAAAAATGGCAGTGATTTTCTGCCGCATCACCTGCAGCGGGTCGCCGTGATTTCGTGTGCCCTGCGTAGCGATGATGGCTTCAAGGTTTGGTCGCTCGCCGAACCGGCTATTGGTGAAGCCGAGATCATTCAACGCTTTTACGACGGCATCGAGAAATTTACGCCGCAGATTGTCTCGTGGAATGGCGGTGGCTTTGATCTGCCTGTGTTGCATTACCGCGGCTTGATGCACCAGATTGTTGCCCCGCGTTATTGGGATATGGGGGAGGGCGACTATCGTGACTCGCGCGACTTCAAGTGGAACAACTACATCAGCCGTTACCACACCCGTCATCTTGATTTGATGGACTTGCTGGCGATGTATCAGCCGCGCGGCAGCGCCCCGCTCGATGAGCTCGCCAAGTTGTGCGGTTTCCCGGGAAAGTTGGGTATGGACGGGTCTGCCGTCTGGGGCGCCTGGCTCGCTGGCGATATCGCCAATATTCGCGATTATTGCGAGACCGACGTCGTTAACACCTACCTGGTTTTTTTGCGCTATCAACTTATGCGTGGTGCCTTGAGCCGTGTTGAGTATGGCGAAGAGATCGAACGCATTCGTGCCACCTTGGCGGCATTGCCCGCTGCACACTGGAAAGTATTTATTGATGCCTGGAAAGATTGAGCATGCTGATCAGTGCTGAAAAATCCACACTGTGGGTCATCGACGTGCAAGGGCGCATGATCCACCTTGAGCACGATTGGCAGCGCATGCTTGATGCGTGTATCTGGCTGGTCGCGCTGGCCAAACGTGTGGGCGTGCCGGTGCTTGCCAGCGAGCAATATCCGAAAGGACTGGGCCCGACGCACGATGATCTGTTAGCCCTCCTGGGCGATGCCCCGGTTGCCGGTAAAACGATTTTTTCCTGTGTTGCTGCGCACTGTTTCGACGGTCACGCCGCGGCTGATAGGCCGCAGGCAATTCTCTGTGGCATGGAGGCGCATGTCTGCGTGATGCAGACGGCTTTTGACCTCAGGGCACAGGGGCGTGATGTCTTTGTCGTGGCGGATGCTATCACTGCACGCAACCCACGCGATACGGACTTGGCGCTCGACCGGATGCGTGCCGCGGGCATTGCCATTGTCAGTCGCGAAATGGTGGGCTTTGAGTGGCTGCGTGCCGCCGGTACGCCTGCATTCAAGGATTTCAGCGTAAATTTTTTACAGTAATTTGGCCGCGGTGGCGGGGCGGTTATTACGGTAGCGTTAGTAGCAGAAGTTGGCTATTCATGGAATGTTTGTAGCGTTCATAGCGAGTTCACTGGTGCGCCGAAGCGGAGAAAAATGAATTTCTGCTATGCTCCTACTCAACAGCGAGGCAGGCATGGAACCCAAACCAAAACGTAGAACAAAAGAACGGATTCTGGAGACATCGCTCGCGCTATTTAATGATTTTGGCGAGCCCAATGTGACCACTCAACTCATCTCGGATGAGTTGAGTATCAGTCCCGGTAACCTGTATTACCACTTTCGCAGCAAGGATCAAATCATCGAAACCTTGTTTGCCGATTTCGAGCGCAAGATCGATGACATTCTCGCCGTACCGGCCCGCCGCGTACCCGATGTGGAAGACTTGTGGCTATTGCTGCATTTGATTTTTGAGCGTATCTGGGAGTATCGTTTCCTGTACCGAGACATTAACGAGCTGCTCTCACGCAACCGTATTCTGGAAACGCACTTCAAACGTATTGTTGGCCATAAAGTGTCAACGATGGCCACCTTGTTTCAAGGCCTGGTAGCGACCGACGACATGCGCGCAACCACCGCCGAGGTACAGACGGTGGCGGTCAACATCACGGTGCTGGCGACGTATTGGCTGTCCTTCGAGTTCGTGCGCGACCCGCGTCGAAAACTCGATGGCGAAGCCTTGGCGCGCGGTGCGTTTCAATGTCTGGCTCTGGTCGCACCTTATTTGGTCGGAAAGTCGCGTGACTGGTTTCAGGCCTTGTCGAACGAGTACCTGACTGCCCCGTGATCGTTGTCTATAAGCTGATCGTTTGCCCCATGTTGTTCACCCTGAGGAGAGTGCAATGAGTGCGTTGACCAAGAAGTTTGAGGCTGCTGCGGCTGATTCAAAAAAACTATCCGAGCGTCCTAGCAATGACGTGTTGTTGAAGCTCTATGCGTTGTACAAGCAAGGTTCGGAAGGTGACGTGACGGGTAAGCGCCCTGGATTCACCGACATGGTCGGGCGTGCGAAATTTGACGCTTGGGCGGAGCTCAAAGGGACAGATCAGGAAGACGCCAAGCAGCAGTACATTGATCTGGTCAATTCGCTGAAGGATTGAGGGACAAGGTATTAAGGGACAAAGGGACTAAGCCCTTCAGACACCTGATCGCGTTCAGCGGTCAGGTGGTCTCCGGACCAAAATTTTCATCGAAGAAACGATGAATCTCGCGCTCGATTTTAGATTTGATCGGGCGCAACAAAAAACTCAAGGTGACGTGGATCTCGATGGACTTTTTGTCCACCGACATCGTGCCATTTATGCCCGAGCGATGGAATTCGAGGGTATCACCATTCCATTCGTAATCAATGTTGAACTCTTCCGATAGCTCGGCAGCGACCTGCTCGGCCGCTGCGCGTGCTTTTTTGAGGGTTAAGCCATGGGTACGACGAATTGCAATTTCACTCATGATCGAACGCAGTTGTAGCTTTAGCTGGCTTTGGTGTCGTCACGTAACTGGCGACGCAAAATTTTGCCGACGTTAGTTTTGGGTAGCTCGTTGCGGAAGACAATCGACTTCGGCAGTTTGTAACCCGTGAGATTGGTGCGCAAATGATCCATCAATTGCTCGACGGTCAAGTTCGGGTCTTTGCGAACAACAAACAGTTTGACTACTTCGCCTGATTTGGCATCGGGAATACCAACTGCCGCTGATTCCATTACCCCGGGATGCATCGCCGCGACTTCTTCAATTTCGTTGGGGTAAACATTGAAGCCGGAAACCAGAATCATGTCCTTCTTGCGGTCGACAATGCGCAAGTAGCCGCGTTCGTCCATGATCGCGACATCGCCAGTACGCAAGAAACCGTCGGGCATGATGACTTTGGCAGTTTCTTCCGGGCGATTCCAATAGCCTTGCATGACTTGGGGGCCACGAATGCACAGCTCACCGGATTCACCAATCGGGAGATCTTTTCCGTCATCGTCACGAATGACAATTTCCGTTGATGGAATCGGCAGGCCGATACTGCCGTTGTATCCGTTCAGGTTGATCGGATTCATCGTTGCAGCCGGCGAAGTTTCGGTCAAACCGTAGGCCTCGATGAGCGGCTTGCCCGTGATCCGCTGCCATTGCTCCGCGACCGGACGCTGTACTGCCGTGCCGCCGCCGAGCGAGAGCAGCAGTTTGCTGAAATCGAGTTTGGCAAATTCGGGATAATTTGCCAAGCCATTAAATAGTGTATTAACGCCAGTAAAGGCCGTGATCTGATACTTTGCCATGTCGGCAACAAAACCGGGAATGTCGCGTGGGTTGGTGATAAGCAAATTAGCCGCCCCAATTTTGAAGAACACCAAGCAGTTCGCGGTCAGCGCAAAGATGTGATACAGCGGCAGGGCCGTCACGATCAGTTGGTTTTCAGCGGTCAGCAGCGGTTTCAGCCATGAATGGGATTGCTGCAGGTTGGCAATGATATTTCCGTGGCTGAGCATGGCGCCCTTGGAAACGCCGGTGGTGCCACCTGTGTACTGCAAGAAGGCCAAATCGTCATGGTTAACACTGACCGGACGTATCGGATGCTGCGCTCCGGCGCGCAAGGCCTCCGCCAAACTGATCGAGCCAGGTAGGTTCCAGGCGGGAATCAGTTTTTTGACGTGTTTCAGGGCAAAGTTGACCACCCAGCGCTTCGGGATATCAAGCATGTCACCAACTTGAGTGGTGATGACCTGCTTGATGGGGGTGCGGGCAACTACTTTTTCCAGCACGTGCGCAAAGTTTTCAATGATGACAATGGCTTCAGCGCCCGAGTCTTTCAGCTGATGTTCTAGCTCACGCTCGGTATATAGTGGGTTGCAATTCACGACAACATAGCCCGCGCGCAGAGCCCCGTAAAGACAGACCGGATACTGCAGCAAGTTTGGCATCATGAGGGCGACGCGCGCCCCTTTGGGAAGCTTCAGAACTGATTGAAGATAGCCAGAAAATGCGGCGGAACGCTGGTCAAGATCGTCATAGCTGATCTTCTTGTCCATGTTGATGTAAGCGGTGCGCGGGCCATAGTTGGCGACGCTTTGGGCGAACAAGTCACCGATAGACGTATAGGCAGACAGGTCTACTTCCGCCGGCACTCCCGCTGGATACTCCTTCAACCAAATCTTTTCCACGTGCAGCTCTCCCACTGTTTTGTTGATGTAATTGATGCTGTTGGCAAAAACTTGTCTCAATGTTGCCTTGGTAATGTCCGGGCATTGTGAAACAAAACGCCGAGTAGCGGTTAACTGTCTCGGCGTTGTGATGTAGGTCGACATTGACCTAGTGAATTTGCTGGTGACTTCGTGCCCTTGCCCTATGTGTTGTAAGCAGAAAGTACGAAAATTTGGATGGTCAGGGTGGGGGCGTTGCCGTCCTTCCGTTTAGGACCAAACGGGCTTTGCGTTGTGCCTCAGCTTTGTTCATTGCGGTGACTTGCCGGCCGTAGGCTTCGCGCTCAAGGCGACCTTTTTTTGTCGCTTCGATGCTACGGATGCAGCGCCAGCGTTTGCCAGCCTTGGTATCAATCAGCCGCATCTCCTCTTTGGGATGATGCGTTCTGCAGTGGTAACAAAAAGCAGTTTCAGACATGCATCTTCTCTCGGCTGGTTAGCAAGGGGCGGGATGATAACATTTTCCGTAATTTGGTTCAAAAGAGATAGCCCGTTTTCCCCTGGTGGATTTCCCTGAACTCATTGAAAATAAATGAGTATTAGTATTTTTTTCGCGCCCACTGGGATATCTCGTTGGATTCAGCGAGCAGGCTCGGGCCAGGCTGTTGAACACGCATGCCATGGCGTGCAGCCAAGCCCGCCGACCACTCTGCCGCGACGGAGTGGTAGATCGGATCATTCATCCCCGCGGGGTACACAATTGTGCCTTGCATCAAATAGTCGGTGGCACGCTTGGCGTAGGGCGTGTCAATCACGTTTTGTCGGTTGCGATAAAAATTGTAGGCTACCGATGTGGTTTTCCAGGGCGATTTCTCGACCGTTTGCGCGTGGCTATACGCTGCCAGAAAAATGCTGTATCCAATTTCCAGATTGCTGCATTTGTCCAACGCAATTTCCGGATCGATACCTAACTCTTGCAAGGCAAAACTGGGGATCTGAGTGAGCCCGATATATAGCGTTGTGGGTGCCGGCTTATTGGTGTCGGCGGCATCAGATTTACGTTTCCGGATATAGCGTACCGACTCCGCAGGGGTTTTTCCGACGAATTTTTCGTCATTGGTGCCCGCTACCAGATAGGGCTCACCCGCGGAGCCAGCAGTAACCAAGGCCGCCGCAAGACGCGGTTCAGCCCAGGGGATACAAAAGGCAATCCACGTCGAGAGGGCAATGGGACTAAGCATGAAGTTAATTAACGGTTGCCAAGTCGCGGACTTGATGCTTCACTAACAGCGTGAGCTCGCTGAGCCAAGCGATTGTGCTGCTATTTTTTAGTGGCTTGGCGCAAATGAATAATTTTGGTTGATAATAAATCTATGAACGATACCAACGAGTTACCTCAGGAGCCTGTCGCGCAACCCGCGCCGTCACCGCAACCGCCCCCCCCACCCGGGCTGGATCTGAAGCGGCGCATGCGTGAGTTGTTGTCGATTCCCGATAGCCAACGCAGTGACGAGCAGTGGGATGAGTTGATTGAAATTGAAATTCAACTTGCGCCGGGTAACCGGGTCGGCGCTGTCGGTCCGCGGCAAAATGAGCCGCGTGCCCAAGGTCCTCGCGGAGGCGGGGGTGGCGGCGGAGGCGGGGGTGGCAATTGGAAACGCCATGGCAGTGGTGGTGGTGGAGGAGGTGGTGGTGGCGCCCCCGGAGGCGGGGGTGGTGGTGGCAGAGGAAAGCATCCGCGATCCGGCCCCAAGAAACCTCCTCAAGCGGGCCCGGCTTCAGCATAATCAAAAGTCCAAAGTCGGACTAAATCGAACTACGTCTTTTCACGGCTTGCCTGATTCAGGCAAGCCGTTTTATTGGGTGTCTTGTATTGTTTGTCGCCCAGACGCCAAGACTCCTAGGTGTTGCCCGATTCACTTATTGTTGGTTGCCTTGATGTAGGTGAGCAAGTCGTTCACTTCCAGCGGCTTGGCAAACAAGTAGCCTTGCCCCTCGTGGCAACCCAGTGAGGCGAGTGTTGCCGCTTGATCTTCCGTTTCAACGCCTTCGGCGATGATTTCGAGATCCAGGCTATTGCCCAATTGCAAAATAGTCTCGACGATGCGCTGGCTGCTGGCGGCCTGTGACATTTGGGTCACAAAGGAGCGGTCAATTTTCAGGCGATCGACATTGAGGCGCTCCAGGTAGCTTAGGGATGAGAAGCCTGTCCCAAAGTCGTCAATGGCCACCATGATGCCGCGCGACTTTAGCTGGTTAATCATGCCGAGCATGAACTCCGACTCCAGCATGGCGATGGATTCGGTAATTTCCAGTTCCAGCAGTTTGGGGTTGATACCGGTTTCGGCGAGTACGCTATCGACGCTGGCGATGAAGCCAGGATGGCGGAACTGACTGACCGAGACATTGACCGCCATGCGCAGGTTGGCAATACCTTCCCGCTCAAACTGACGCAAGCCGAGACAGGCGGTACGTAACACCCATTCGCCCATGCCGATGATCATGCCGGAGTTTTCTGCCAGGGGAATGAACTGGGTCGGGGCGACAAACTGGCCTTGATCATTGCGCCAGCGCATCAGCGCCTCGACACCGATCACCTTGCGGGTTTGAAGACTGAGTTGGGGCTGGTACACGACGAACAGGCGGTCATGTTCAAACGCGGCGCGCAGGTCTTGGAGCAGGCGAACGCGGTTACGTGTGTGCAGCTCCATGTCGCGGACGAAATAGCAGAACTCGCCGCGAGTGCCATCCTTGGCCTGACTCAGGGCGATGTTGGCGCATTTCAGTGCGTCGCTGCCGGTGCCATCCACTTCGGTTAATCGGGCCAAGCCGAGCGAGGCAGAGAGCAGATGTTTGCTGTTATCCAGCTCGAACGATTGCTGGAATACGGCTTTCAAATTGGTCGGTTCAATAATGTTGTCCGGGCCGAGGACCGCAAAGGTGTCGGCGGCAACCCGCGCGATGACGGTATTTTCCGGCAGGGTGGTCTTGAGTCGTTCAGCCACTGCGGCGAGCAGCGTGTCGCCGTAGCTGTGCCCCAGTGCATCATTGAGCTCAGAGAAATGGTCGATATCCACCAGCGCTAGCGTGTCGCCTTTACGGTTTTCGGCAATCGCTTTGTCCACGCTTTGTACGAGCGAAAGGCGGTTGGGAATGCCCAGCAACTGGTCGTTGTAGGCGTGGTCGTTAAGACGGCCAAACAGGACGACGTTATCGAGGCTGATTGAAATGTTGGTGCAGAACACTTCCAGCAGTTGATGGTCGAGCTCGTCCAGCGGCGCACTGGTTTCCAGGTAAGCCGCCATGTCATGGCCCGATTCGCCGGGAAAAAAGAGCGTGGTGCTGTCGGGTGAAAACTGGCTTTTACGCTCGCTCAGTGTCAGGCGGATGGCATCGCGCACCTCGGGGCGGTCGATGGTCGATAGCGGTTGCTCGATGCAGCGAGCGTAGCGGCCAGCGGCGGCGATGACGCGTGTCTGGTCCGGCGCATTGTGACGGTCGTGGGCACACACCACACCTTCCGGAGCCAGCCCGAGCAGGCCGGAGATCTGCGTGATGATGCCGGCAGCAAACTCCTGCATGCCATGATGGGCCATGAGTTCGGCGCTGGCACGGATGATCATGCCCAAGCCGCGACGGCTGGCGTTGATCGCGTGAATCTGGTCGTAAGAGCGAATGGCGGCGGTCAGCGTGGTGTAAAGACGGTTACGTGACAGTTCCGACTTGGTCTTGTAGTCGTTGATATCGTAGTCACGAATGGCATCCATTTCCGGTGCATAGCCCGGCTGACCGGTACGCAGGATGATGCGTGATTCGGTAATGCCCAAGGTTTCGCGGATGGTTTTGACCAGCAACAGCCCGGCATCTTCGCGTTCCATGACCACGTCGAGCAGGATCACGGCGATATCACGTTCATTTTTCAGCAGCTCAACGGCCTCCTTGGACGAGTAGGCGTGCAGAAAATGCAAGGGACGCCCCAGAATGGGCGTGTTGGTCAGCGCAAATTCGGTGGCTTGGTGGACATCGTGATCGTCGTCTACGATCAATACTCTCCATGAACGGCTGGGGTGTGCACTGGCATCGGCTTCATCCTCGGTGATCAGCGCGAGAATATCGTCGTCATCCGTCTCGACCATCGGTTACTGTCTCCCTTTTTGTGTATCGCTAATCCTAGCGATGTTCGCGGCATCCAGCAATGAGTTAGCGCAGAAATGTCCGTGAAAAGTCAGCTGCTGTGGGACGGCGCCTGTTCAGACTGTGCATACAGTTGCCCCATGCGCTGTGTTTCTTCTACCAGCCTTGCACGCAGGCTGGCGGGAGCAAGCACTTCGACATCGGCGCCGTAACGCAGGATGTCCATGATCAGCTCGCGATGATCGGTAAACGGGATCTCCAGCACAAAGCGGCCATCCGTCTCCACACGACTGCGCTGGTTGGGGTGCCAGGTTTCCTGCGCGACCCAGCGTGCGCGTTCTGCCGTGAAGCGCAGCGTCGCCCATTCCGGCTCGCCGTTGGCGATGATGCCGTAACCGGGGCCGAGGCTGGCGCTCAGGGCTTTGGCCGAGATTTCTTTGGCAGGCGTATCGAGAATGTCCAGCTCACGAATGGAGTCTGCGGCAAAGTTGCGCACGGCCTCGCGCCAGTGGCACCAGGCGTCGAGATACCAGTTCTCGCGGTAATGCACGAGGCGTTGGGGCGATATTTCCCGCTCACTCAGCTCGCCGCTGCCGCGGGCGAAATAACGAATACGCAGACGTCGCCGGTTGAGCAAGGCGGAGCCGATTTTCTCGAAATGCGCGAGGGGCAGGGTGCGTCGCGTGGCGCTGACAATCAGCACGCGGCGTCGAACTTCCTCGGCGCTGTGATGGGCGGCGCCGAGCAGGCTGTTTAGGCGCGCCATCAGCGGCTCGATGTGGGGTGTCAGAATGCCGCCGGGAGCCAGGTTTTCCAGCAGATGCTGCATGGTGAGCAAGGCGTGTACTTCGCTGGCGTTAAACCACAGGCCGGGTAGCTCATAGCTGGCGCCCACGGTGTTTTCTGCGCTGTCAAAGCGATAACCGCCCGCGTCCCGGTCCCAAATAATCGGCGCGTTGAGGCGGTTGCGCATGTATTCGAGGTCACGCTTGAGCGTGGCGCGCGAGACTTCGAGCGCTTCCTGTAGCTCGGCAAAGGTGACCAAGCGATGCTCATGGATCAGCTGGTCGATTTTGTAAAAGCGTTCAGTACGATCCATGGCGGCAGGTTCGACGCTAATTTAATAGGCGCGTTAATAGGTGCGTTAATAGGTGCGCTGTGACTCCAGCTGCTCAATCAGCTGACGGAAGTGTTCCAGGCGGCGCGGGTGGATGCTGCCCGATTCTGCCGCCTGCTTGATCGCGCAGCCGGGTTCCTGCAGGTGGCGGCAGTCGCGATAGCGGCATTGGCCGAGCAGGCGACGAAACTCGACAAAGCCATGGTGCAGTTCGTCGCGGCTCAAGTGCGCCAGGCCAAACTCTTGCAGACCCGGGCTGTCGATCAGCGCGCCGCCTTCCGGCAAGGCATACAGACGCGTGCACGTGGTGGTGTGTTTGCCCGAGTCGAGCGCCGCGGAGATTTCCCGCGTGGCGGCGCTGGCTTCGGGCACCAGCGCATTGGTCAAAGTGGATTTGCCCATGCCCGACTGGCCGACCAGTACAGAGACTTCACCTTTCAGGCGCTGACGCAAGGGTTCGATGTCCTGCTTGGCCGCCAGTTCCAGTATTGGGTAGCCCAGTTCGGCGAACGGTGCGAGGGCGGCGCGGGCGGCGGGGAGCAGATCTTGCACGTCGACTTTATTGAGCACGATCAACGCCTTGATTTCCTGTTGCTCGGCGGCGAGCAGGGCGCGGCTGACCAGCACATCAGAGAAGTTAGGTTCGGTAGCGACCACCACGACCAGTTGAGTGGTATTGGCCGCCAGCAGTTTTTCGCGAAAGGCATCGCTGCGATAGAGCAGCGAGCGTCGTTCACCGTGACCCAGCAGTTGGCCGTCCTCACTCAAACTCACTTCATCGCCGCAGGCAAAGGGACTTTTTTTGCCCCGCGGGTAGCCCTTGCGGATGCTGCCATCGGGCATCCGTACATCGTAATGGCGGCCAAACGAGGCAATGATGGTGCCCTGTGCCGTGGCCACTTGCCCGGGCTTGGTCGACGATTGCTTGGGCGGCGATTTTTTGTGCTGGGCGCTCATGCGCTCAGTTGCCCAA
>CAZFSH010000008.1:0-2509 GCA_964521935.1 uncultured Propionivibrio sp. | reverse complement strand
TGGCGGACGGCATAAGCGTCAGCTTGAAATTCGTCGCGGCGTGAGAGCGCGGACCACAGCGGCCCGAAGGGAAACAGAAACACGGGCAGCACCATACTGAACAGCAGTAAGGCCATCGCTGTACCCGGTAGCTCGACGCCCAAACCACTGAAAAACCACGACTGCTCCATGAGCCAGGCGAGCAAGCGCAGCATCAGCAGGCTGCTGAGTGCCATCACCACGAGACGTTTGATCACATGCCGATGATGAAAATGCCCGAGTTCATGCGCCAGCACCGCTTCCACTTCATCCGGCTGCAGATGCTTGAGCAGCGTATCGAAAAAAACGATGCGCTTGGTTTTGCCGAAGCCGGTGAAATAGGCGTTGCCGTGCGCTGAGCGGCGGGAGCCGTCCATCACGAACAGGCCGGAGCTGGCAAAGCCGCAGCGTTGCAACAGGCTGTCGATACGCTCGCGCAAGGCGGCATCGTCCAGCGGGGTAAATTTGTTGAACAGCGGGGCAATAAAGCTGGGGTAGATCGCCAGCATCAGCAGGTTGAAGCTCAGCCAAACCAGCCAGACATACAGCCACCACGATTCGCCCATCACGTTCATTAGCCAGAGCGCCACACTGAGCAGCGGCGCGCCGATGGCGGCGCCCAGGAGCAGGCCTTTGAGCGAGTCGCTCAGCCACAAGCGCCAGGTCATGGTGTTAAAGCCGAAGCGCGCTTCCAGTACAAAGGTGCGATACAGCGAAAAGGGTAGGCCGATGACGCTGCCGATCAGCGCGGAGGCCGCGAACAGGCCGAGTCCGTGCAGGTAGGGGTTGGTCAATTCCGCGCGCAAGGCCAGATCAACCTGATTGAGCACGCCGCCAAAAGTCAGCCCGCAGAGGACGGCGCTATCGACCAGTAGCTCCATCGCGCCCAGTCGGCATTTGGCTTCGGTGTAGTCGGCGGCCTTTTGATGATCGGCGAGGCTGATGTTGGCGGCAAAGGCGGGCGGTACTTCATGGCGATGGGCGCGCACGTGGCTGAGTTGCCGAACGTTGAGCCACACGCGAACAGTGGTGGCGAAGACTAGAAATACTGCAAACAGCGTGCCGAACTGGGTAGAGGTCATGTGGAGCCGGGGTGTGGTGATGGTAACAATGAGATAGCAACGGGATAACAAGCCGGCCATTTTGCCGGGACTACGCCAGCGTGCGCCGATGTCCGTGAAAAATTGCCGCGCACCGACAACAGACTGTTGCGCTGCTTGAAACCCTGGCGCTCTTGAGGGCTGGCACAATCTGGCCATCGTTATACGTTTGGAGTCAGTCATGAACGCCCCGGAATTGCCTACTGTGCCGGTTCTAGCCATAGCCCAGCCCCGCCACGTCGAACGCCTGATCACCGGCCGTGGTGTCACCGATGGCGATGGCGTGCGGATCAAGCGTGTGCTCACGCAAGAGCTACAGCGTCGCCTTGACCCCTTTTTGATGCTCGATATTTTTGGCAGTGACAGCGCCGAAGACTACATTGGCGGCTTCCCTGATCATCCGCATCGTGGCTTTGAGACCGTGACGTTCATGCTGGAAGGGCGCATGCGTCACCGTGACAGCGCCGGTAATGAAGGTTTGCTGGAAAGCGGCGGCGTGCAGTGGATGACGGCTGGGCGTGGCGTCATCCACTCTGAAATGCCCGAACAGGAAGCCGGACGCATGGAAGGCTTTCAGCTCTGGGTAAATCTGCCGGGGCGCGACAAGCTCTGTGACCCGTGGTATCGCGACTTTAGCGCCGGCGACCTGCCGCGCTACACCACGGCTAGCGGCGCCACGGTGCAGGTGATCGCCGGTGACAGCCACGGCGTTACCGGGGCGGTGCAGCGACCGGTGACGGAAGTGGTGTATCTGGACATTGACTTGGCCGCGGGCGGGAGCTTTGATCAGCCCTTGCCGGCGACACACAACGCCTTCGTCTGCGCCTACCGTGGAAAAGTCAGTCTCTGTGACACGGCGCTGGAACACGGGCAAATGGCCATTCTGGCCAATAGTGGCGACGGTGTGCGCCTGCATTCGGCCAGCGGCGGGCGGGTGATTCTGGTCTCCGGGCGCCCCTTGGCGGAACCGATCGCTCAGTATGGCCCCTTTGTCATGAACACGCAGGCGGAGATTCATCAGGCCATGAGTGACTACCGCGCCGGAATGTTTGGTCAATGAGTACCCGAAAATGAGTGCCAGCAACTTTGCGGTATTGCCCGAGCCACCGTACTACGTGGTGATTTTTTCCTCACAGCTTGCTGATGATGAGCACGGCTATGCCGAAATGGCCGAGCGCATGGTGGCGCTGGCGCAAGCGCAGCCGGGGTTTCTTGGGCTGGAGAGCGTGCGCGGTGCGGATGGTTTTGGCATCACCACCTCGTATTGGGCGACGGAGGCGGCGATTCTGGCCTGGCGTGCCAATGTCGAGCATCTGGCCGCGCAACGTGCCGGGCGAGAGCGCTGGTACGCGCACTACCAGACACGGGTGGCACGGGTCGAGCGCGCCTAT
>CAZFSH010000007.1:15367-24438 GCA_964521935.1 uncultured Propionivibrio sp. | reverse complement strand
AGGCCGCGCTGATAGTTGATCTGTTCGGCAAACTGGCTGATGCCCAGCTTCTGGTTCTCCATGATCTCAAAGCCGACCATGCCACCCTTGGGCAGACCCGCCGAGGCCAGTTTGAGGCGAACGTCATGGACTTGCGATTGCGGTACCAAAATCGCGCGACCATTCTCTGAGAGGTGGTACGGAATGTTTTGTGCCTGGAGGGCTGCCGTAATGTCACCGCCGTCGCGCTCATCAAAATTGGCAAACAGAACGGAATAGGGCGGCTCTTTGGTCCACAGCAGGCCGCCGACGAGGACGGCAATCAGCAAGGCGAGCGCCACCGCACCCATCAACTTTTGCTGATTGGTGAGGCGATTCAGCGCGTCACTGAGTGCCTGGAACGGACCAGCCGGAATAGTTGATATCGCCGGCGCCGCTACATCGTCTGCCATCGTGTCCTTATCATTGTTATGGTGATTGGCGTAAAACCTAAAAAATCAAACCGCTTGCGTCAATAGCTTGAGGAAAATTCCGCCAATTTTTCTTGCAGCAGGATTGTGGCCTGTACAAGCAAGTCCGGTTCCCGAAAGAAGCGGCAATATTTGCCGGCAAATCAATCCCCGCTTTTTGCCGGGAGGCCGCATCATCGCTCCCTATGAACACGCTGGCCTCTTCTCGTCATGCCCCCGTCCCCGCTGCTGAAGGGGGGGGCGACGTCTCGGCGGGCGAGGCGCAACGCCTGGCGGAAGCCTTTCGCATCTTTAATCAGGCGTCGGAAGAGCTCACGACGGCGTATAGCGAGCTGCAGGCTCAGGTCGCGCAACTGACTACCGAGTTGGCCGCCGCCAACGGCGCGTTACGCCAGCAATATCTGGAAAAAGCGGCGTTGACCGAGCGTTTGACCATTTTGCTTGACGCCTTGCCGGCCGGGGTGGTCGTGCTTGATGGTGCGGGCAAGGTGATGCAGACCAATCCTGCGGCAGCGGCGATGGTGAGCGCCGCGCAGCTTGGTGCCAGTTGGCACGCCGTGGAGTCCGCCACGCTGGTCGTGACCGACACGCCAGGTGAATATGTGGTGCAGGACCGTCGTTTGGCTGTGGTGGTCACGCCGCTCGACTCGGCCGGCGGGCGCATCGTCCTGCTGCATGACATTACTGAAGCGCAGGCCTTGCGTACACAAGCGGCACGTAATCAACGACTCGCGGCGATGGGGGAAATGGCCGCGCAGCTGGCGCACCAGTTACGAACCCCGCTGGCCGCCGCGCTGCTTTACGCCGGAAATCTGGAGAACCCGGTCTTGGCCGACGCCCAGCGCATCAGCATCGCGCAAAAGACCGTGTCGCGTTTGCAGCATCTGGAGCGCCTGATTCAAGACATGCTGCTTTTTGCCCGTGGCGAGGTGCTCGGTCGGGAGGCTTTTGCCATGGCCGATTTGTTGGCCGATTTGCAGCATACGTTTGAGCCCTTGGCGGCTGCTCGCGGCGTGCGCTTCGTTGTCGCAGAGGCCGTGGCGGATGGCATGCTCACGGGTAATCGCAAATCCATTGCCGGTGCGCTGACCAATTTGCTGGAAAATGCCTTGCACGCTGCGTCAGCGAATAGCAACGAAGGCCTGGTGCACCTGACTGCCGGGCTGGATGAGACGGCCCCCTGCGACGCGCCACGCTGGCGTATCTGCGTGCGCGACAACGGCAGCGGTATGGATCAACAAACGGCCGCACGCTTGTTTGAGCCTTTCTTCACCACGCGTACCGAAGGCACTGGCCTCGGGTTGGCCATCGCTCGCGGCGTGGCCCGTGCCCACGGCGGTTCCATCGACGTGGTTTCCAGCCCCGGTTGCGGGGCCGAATTCATCATGAACCTGCCATGTCCTCAAAATCTGCAAAACCCTTAAATCTACTCGTTGTTGAAGATGATGCAGCGCTGCGTGACGCGCTCCTGATTACTCTGGAGGCTGCCGGCTATGATGCCACGGGCGCCGATGGTGGCCCGGCGGCACTGGATATTCTTTCTAAAGGCGGCCAGCACATGGTCGTTTCCGACTTGCGCATGTCGCCGATGGACGGTCTGACCTTACTGGGCGAAATCCGCCAGCGCTATCCGGGCCTGCCCGTGCTGCTGATGACCGCCTTTGGGGATGTGGACAAGGCCGTGGCGGCGATGCGTGGTGGCGCCTGCGACTTCATGCTCAAGCCGTTCGAGCCGAAAACCCTGATCGAGGCCATTTCCCGTTATGCCATTCCGCCCGCGCCTGCAGATGGGGTGGTCGCGGCCGACCCCAAGACGCTGGATACACTGTTACTCGCGGCCCGCGTCGCCAAAACCGACGCCACGGTGCTGCTCACCGGGGAGTCCGGTGTGGGTAAGGAAGTATTTGCTCGCTACATTCACGAGCAATCACCGCGTGGTTCGGGCAAAACCGGCGGGCCTTTTGTGGCCATCAACTGTGCGGCCATCCCCGACAATTTGCTCGAAGCCACCCTGTTCGGTCACGAGAAGGGCGCCTTTACTGGTGCACAAACCGCCCAAGCGGGTAAATTTGAGCAAGCCAATGGCGGCACCTTGCTCCTCGATGAAATCTCCGAGATGCCTTTGGGCTTGCAGGCGAAATTGCTGCGCGTCCTGCAGGAGCGGGAAGTCGAGCGTGTGGGCGGTAAAAAGCCGGTGCCAATCGACATTCGCGTGCTGGCCACCAGCAACCGCGATATGCTTTCGGAGGTGCGCGCCGGCCGGTTCCGCGAAGACTTGTACTATCGCTTGAACGTTTTCCCGCTCGAAATTCCCGCATTGCGCCAGCGTCCTGGCGATATTGTGCCGCTCGCGCGCCATACCCTCGCACGCTTTTCGGCAAGCCAGCACCGGGCGGCAAGGTTTGCCGCCGAAACGGAAGCAAAGCTTGCCGCCTACCCTTGGCCGGGGAATGTCCGGGAACTGGAGAACGTCGTCCAGCGGGCGTTGATTCTCGCCGCCGGTGACACAATCAGCCCGGACGATCTGGTGCTCAATACGACTTCCCCTGCCGCAGGCCTGATGCCGGCGACCACGCCATTGCCCCTGGCGACCGCCGCTGTTGTCGAGCCGGCGAGCGCCGTGCCACAGGGGCTGACTTTTGTCGAGCAGCCTGTATCGGCCGGCGTTGTCGGGGCAGCGGGTCCAAGCAGCCAAGCCGGCCCGGCTAATATGCGTGATCTGGAGCGCCAGCATATTTTGGACACCCTGGCGAACGTGGGCGGCTCACGCAAGAAGGCGGTGGCCATTTTGGGCATCTCGGAACGAACCTTGCGTTACAAGCTGGCGCAGTACCGCGACGAGGGTTTTTTCAACGCTGAGGAAAAAGATTAGCCCGGGCACGCGGTTTGCTATGGAAATTCTCGTAAAGCTCTGCTAACGTATCCACATGGCGATCGACACTCAAAAACTTGACCAAATGCTCACCGAGCTGCGCTCGGCGTCCAGCCTTGCCGGCGGTAAAGCGTCGGGCAATGTGGCGCCAGCGGACGGCCCAGACTTTGCGACCGTGCTCAAAGGTACGATTGACCAGGTCAATGCCGCCCAGCAAGAAGCCAATAAAATGGCCGAAGGCTTTGCTTCTGGACAAAGCGATGTCAATTTGCAGGACGTCATGATCAACCTGCAAAAAGCCAACATCTCCTTCCAGCAAATGACGCAGGTGCGCAACAAACTGGTGTCGGCCTATCACGACATCATGAATATGCAGGTGTGATGCCTGCCTGGCGGCATGGTATTGCTGCGCTATTTAGCCGTTTTGGCTAGTTTTGCCCAATGTTTCAGTGAGATGCGCGATACTCGTACGGGTTTTTTCTTTCCCCTGTGCGTGATGTAACGCGCTAACGATTTCGTCTGAAATGCCGTTAATACAAAACGGTCCACCCTCTATCGGGCAATGTCGGTCAACGTCACCTCCCTCACTACTGAACAAATCGCCGCCCTGACACCTGAGGAGTTTGCGCTCTGGTCAGACGCGGAGATTTTGTCGCTTAGCCGAGCGCAGGTCGCTGTCTTGCCCGAGTCGGTTGTCGCTTCGCTCGATGCGGCACGCATGACCATCTTTTCACCCGCGCAGTTGCGCGCCTTCTCCAGCGCACAATTTGCAGTCATTGCCCCAGACGCAATGACTGCGCTGACGCTGCCCCAGTTCTCCGCTATTAGCGGTACCCAACTTGCCAGCATTACCAGCGAGCAGCTTGTCGCGCTGTCTACTGAACAACTGCAAAGTCTGACACCGGTACAGACGCAGGCGATCAGTCCGGCCAATTTACAACTCTTGGCCGAGACGCAAGCCGCCGCACTGCCAGCCATGGCTATCCAAGCCATGACCTCCAGACAGTGGTCGGCGTTGGCAACGACCCAAATTGCTGCCCTGAGCAGCGAGCAAATTCAAGCACTATCGCTGGACGCCATTGCCGGCCTGAAGGCGAGCCAGATTCAAGCGCTCACCGCAACGCAATTACAGGTCTTGGCGCCCTTGCAATTGCAGTCAATTTCGTCAACCGGCATGATTGCACTTACCGGTACGCAGTTGGCGAGCCTCGACACGACAGGTATTGGCGCACTAACCGCCGCACAGATCGCTGCCATTGAGGTCACGGATTTATCGGCGCTGAGCGTGAGCCAGTTTACGGAGCTGGATGCCGGGCAACTCAATGGCCTAACTGCGCGTGCTTGGGCCACGCTGACGCCGACGCAACTCGCCGCGCTGAATCCGGATGCCATGTCGGGCGTTGCCCCGACTGCATTTGCCAGCTTGGCTGTGACCTCGCTTAGTGCCTTGACCACAGCACAAATTGCCCAGCTCGCGCCGCGTCAGTTGGAGGCGGTAAGCACCGCGCAGCTGCGTATGCTTGACGCTACCCAAGTAGCAGCCATTTCATCGAGCGCAATCAGCGGCTTGACTTCGCAGCAATTGAGCCACCTGAGTGCAACGATGGTGTCGGCATTGAGTACCGATCAGCTGCGTTTGCTACAGGCTAATCAGGTCGCTGCCTTCGGCGTCACCCAGTTTTCCCAGCTCACCACGACGCAATTAGCCAGCCTCGAAACGCAGGATCTCGCTGCCTTGACGGCTTTGCAGGGGCGAGTCTTCGATAGCACCCGGCTTGCTGCCTTTGCACCCGAGCAGCTCACCAGCATTAGTGGACAAGCCCTGGCAGGTATGGCGGCAACGCAGGTGGGTTTGCTGACTACGGAACAATTGCAGAGCTTGCAGCCAGAGCAAATTGCTGCGCTGACTGGCATCCAGATTCGCGCCTTGAACAGCACCCAAGTTGCCGCGCTGACGACCGACCAGCTGTCGGCCATGACGTCGGCACAGGTTCTGGCGATTGAGTCGAGCGATATTCGCGCACTCTCCGAGCAGCAGATAGCCGTGCTGACGGCTAAGCAGATCGCCGGCATGAATATCACGCAAATTGGGGCGCTGGCAGTGACCCAGTTCAACGCGATTGAGCCCGAAGATGTGCTCGGCATGCGACCTTCCCAGATTGCTCGGCTGGGGACGGCGGTTATCGCGGCGTTAACGTCGGATCAGATTGTTGCGCTGAATTCCGCCCAGATCGCGGCGCTGACGACTTCGCAACTCGCTACATTCACGAGCGACCAGATTCGTGTGATCGAGACGGGCGATATCACGGCCCTCACTAGCGCTCAGCTGCGCGCACTTTCTGCCACGGCATTAAATGCCCTTAGCCCAGAGCAGGTGCGGGCGATCAGCACGCAAAAACTTCCGGCTTTATCGACTGGCCAGGTCTCTTCACTGGAGACGGGACAGGTCGATGCCCTGCTGCCTGGCCAAGTCTCGCGCTTGAGCAGCAGCCAGCTGGCTGCATTGACTACCGTGCAAATTCCTGCGCTGGATACCGCTGACTTGCGCGCTATCACGCCGCTGCAAGTAGCGAAAATTGAGCCGCGTGATGTGCTTGCGATGAGCACCGATCAACTGGGGGCACTCACGGCAGCTCAGGTGGCGGCTTTGACGACGGCACAGAAATCGGCATTGAGCGTCGAGCAATTGAGCGTTCTGCAAACCACGGCGATTTTGTCCTTGACCGTCACCGAGTTGCGTGCCTTGGATGCGGCCGGTGTTGGTGCCTTGAGTACCGGGCAAGTTGCTGCGCTGGCACCTGTGACTGTCGCAGCGCTGAGCCCGGAGCAAGTGCTAGGATTAAGCGGCAGCCAGCTCCAAGCCCTGACCTCGCTGCAGGTGGCGCGCCTGAGTAACACGGTTTTGGCGGCGTTGGATGCCGCGCAAGTCCAGTCGCTTGACCCGATTAGCGTTGGCCGCTTGTCCAATCTGCAAATTCAAGCCTTGGGCAGCAATGTCGCTAATTTGACGGCGACGCAACTTGTGGCCATGTCTTCCGCGCAGTTTGGCGCACTGACCACCGATCAAATCGCGGCACTTACGCCTGAGCAAGTTGCCAGCTTGGAGGCGGTTGATGTCGGGCGCTTTTCTGCAGCACAAATTGCTGCCCTGACACCGGGGCAGATTGCCGCCCTGAGTACTGCCCAGATAGTAGGCCTCACTCCCTTGCAAGTGGCTAGCTTGCGCGTTGATCAGGTCGCCTTATTGAGCACGCAGCAACTTGCGGCAATCGAAAGTGTCGATATTGCTCGCCTTGGCTCGGCACAGATTGCCGTGCTCGGAACCAGTGGCCTGGCAGCCCTGAGCACCGGCCAACTTGCTGCCCTCGGGCCGGCAAACCTGAAAGGGCTGACGGACGAGCAGATTGGTAGCTTGAATGGCAGCCAGATCAAAGCCCTGACCACCGCGCAGATTGCAGCGCTAACGGCGACACAGCTTGCGCTGCTCAGTTCTGATCAGCGCCCAGCACTTGAGAGTAGCGATATCGCTAAATTAACGACGGCGCAAGTGGTCGCCCTTGGCACCGCAATCGCCTCGCTGACGACCAAGCAATTTAATGCGCTGGGGGCGAGTCAGATCGCCGTGTTGACGAATGAGCAAATTGCGGCCTTGGCTGATACACAGTTCGCTGCCATGGAAACAGCCGACTTGGCACGGTTGAGCAGCAGTCAAGTGCAGGCGATCGAGACCGCCGATCTCGCGGTATTGAACGCGGAGCAAATGCGTGCCTTCACCAGCGCACAGTTGACCGCGCTGACGACGACCCAGATGGTCGCCTTGAGTAGCGACCAGATTCGTGCCCTGCGCAATACTGATTTGGCTCAGTTGCGCTCAACGCAGCTGGCCGCGATTGAGGTCGATGATTTGGCCGCGCTGCGCACTGACCAGATCGCGGCGCTCTCACCCAAGGCGCTCGGCGCCTTGACTGTCGAGCAGATTGCCGCCCTCAGCGCAACGCAAATGGGGGCAATGACCACCGCACAGTTTCCGTCGCTATCGACCCGGCAGCTTGCCGCATTGACGACCGATCAGGCGGCTGCATTGAGCGCCACGCTACTGTCCAAGTTAAGCACAACGCAACTTGTTGCCTTGGAAACATCTGATCTTGCCGCGTTACGTGTCCCACAATTTGCCGGACTTAGCCTCACGCAGGTCGGTGCCTTAACGACTACGCAAATCACCGCGCTTACAGCGGATCAGGTCGCCAGCTTATCGACCAGTAAAATCGCGAAGCTGACGACCCAGCAATTGGCCGCATTCGAGACGACCGATGTTGCCGTGCTCTCATATGCGCAGTTATCGGCTATTTCTGGAACCCGCTTTTCTGCGCTGAGCACCACACAAATTCAAGCTTTGGCGGTGAGCCAGATAAGTGGCTTGGGTACGACGCAGCTCGCTGCCATGAATGCGGCCCAGATTGCGGCGTTGACAACAACGCAGATCGCTGCACTTGATCCAGCTGCGGTGACTGGGTTTTCCACGCGCCAGGTCGCCGCGATCGAAACGACAGATATTGCGGCGCTTTCTGCGCTTCAGCTTGCCAGTCTTGAGCAGACGCAGCTATTGGCTTTGACGCCCACACAGCTAGCCGTTTTGGCCGAGAAGGACGTGAGTTTACTGACGCCCGAGTTGCTGGCGCAATTGACGCCCGCGCAGCTTGGTGGGGTGAGTGCTGCGGCGATTGGCAACCTGAGCCCGGCACAGTTTGCCGCCCTGTCTGCGCTACAGGTAGGTGGCCTGACGACGACACAGATTGCAGCACTATCAACGAGCCAATTAGTTGCGCTGACGCCGACCCAGGCCGAGCGGATGACCAGCACGCAATTGGCCGCACTGACCGTGACGCAGATTGGCGCAATCGAAACAACCGATCTGGCCAGTATGACAGCGAGTGCGCTCTCTGGCATCGGCACCACACAAGTCACTACCTTGACGCCGGATCAACTTGCTGTGCTATCTGCTACGCAAGTCGGTGGGTTGACTACTACGCAGTTTGGCGTCTTGTCCACAAGCTTTATTGCCGACCTGAGTACAACGCAACTCGCAGGCTTGACGACCACTCAAATTAGCGGCATTGCCAGTAGTCAGTGGGCAGCGCTGGACACGACTGATCTCACCAGCCTGAGCGCACGACAGATTGCGGCCTTGAGCACAACGGCTTTCGCAAGCCTGTCTACTGAACAGATTGCTGGCCTTGCCGACACACAGTTTGTCAGTTTGACCAGTACTCAGATAGCGGCACTGACGGTCACACAGATCGTGGCCGTGGAGACGACCGATCTGGTGGTGTTGTCGGCGACGCAGTGGCAAGCCATCAGCACTACCGATATTGCTGTGCTCACCGCAACGCAGTTGGAGATGATCCCGACCCAGCGACTGGCGCAACTTACGACCACGCAGCTTGTCGTGTTGGCCCCGGAGCAGATCGCTGCCTTGACGACATCGCACATCACCGCGCTGACGACCGCGCAGCTATCGGCGTTGACGTCGACACAACTGGTGAGCATGGAAACAACGGATCTCGTTGAGTTATTGCCGGGACAAATTCTTGCTCTGAACACCACGGCCCTAGCTGGACTCGACGCTACGCAGGTCGCCAGTTTGACCACTACGCAAATAGCGGTGCTGAGCATTACCCAGATCACCGCACTGAGTAGCACGCAAATCGCGGCGCTGGAAACCACTGATCTGGCGGTATTGAGCACGGCCC
>CAZFSH010000007.1:0-15267 GCA_964521935.1 uncultured Propionivibrio sp. | reverse complement strand
TGGCGATACTGAGTCTGACGCAACTCAAAGCCATCGAGACCACGGATCTCGTCGCTATTAGTCCGGACAATCTCGCTGCGCTGAGCAGCGCGCAAATTGCTGCATTGACCACCAGCCAGATCAGTGCGCTGAGCACCGAACAGATTGTGGGGCTGAGCACCACGCAAGTCGCCGCCATGGTGAACACGCAGATTGAGGCCCTGAGCACGACGCAGATCGCGACTCTGGAAGTGACCGATTTTGCAGCCCTCGTGCCCTCGCGTCTCAGTGCTTTGAGCACTACGCAGCTTGAAGTCATCTCCGCCGCGCAAATCACCGAGCTCACTACCAGTCAGGTCGCTGCCTTGACCGCGACCCAGATCACCGCACTCAATAGCACCCAGATCGCCGCGCTGGAAACCAGCGATTTGGCCGTCTTGAGCATGACGCAGTGGCACGCCTTTGAAACCAGCGATTTGCTTGCCATCACCCCCACCGATTTTGCCTTGCTCAGCACCACGCAATTGCTTGGGCTTGACGCCAGCCATATTTCGGCGCTGAGTACCGAGCAAATTGTTGCCCTGACTACCACGCAGATCGTTAGCTTGAGTAGCGCCCAATTGCCGGGATTGACCAGCACACAAATCAGTGCCATGGAGGAGACGGATATTGCGGCCCTCTCGCCCATTAGTCTTGCCGGACTGACCACGACACAAGTCAGCGTACTGAGTGCGCCACACATTCAGGCATTAAGTACGACACAAATCGTGGCATTGACCGCGCCCCAGATTGCGGCCTTAACCAGTACGCAAATTATCGCGTTGGAGACAACGGATTTAGCCGTATTAACGACGGCGCAAATCCGTGCCATCGAAACTTCAGACCTTGTGGCGATTAATGCGAACGATTTGGCTGTGCTTTCGACGGCGCAGGTTGCTGCGCTGACGAATAGTCAGGTTGAGGCGTTGAGCACTGCGCAATTGGTTGCGCTGACCACGGCGCAAGTCGCAGCGCTCGCCAGCAGTCAGGTGCTGGCGCTCTCGACAACCCAGATCAGCGCGCTCGAGGAAACCGATTTAGCAGCCTTGTCCGCGTCGAATATTGCCGCAATGTCGACGACGCAAGTCATGGCCCTGACGACCCGGCAGTTGATCGATCTGACCACCACCCAGATTGTCGCCTTAACCGGTACTCAGATCGCGGCGCTGACTACCACGCAGCTCGTAGCCATCGAAGTCACCGATCTGGCCAAGTTGAGTACGGCACAGATTCGCGCCATCGAAACCACTGATATTGCGGTGCTCGATGCGGGGCAGGTTGGTGCATTGATGCCAACGCAAGTGTCGGCACTCACTAACAGCCAGATTGCTGCGCTGACGGACACCCAAATTGTCGCGCTACCTGTGGGCGACATCGCGGCGCTAAGTAGTTCACAGTTGAGCGCGTTGGCAACCACCACGCTTTCACTCCTGAATGGTAGTCAGGTCGCTGCGCTGACGACGGCGGCACTGCCCGGTTTATCGACCACTCAGATCGCCAGCCTGACGGCAAACCAGATTACCGACCTGACGGCGACCCAGATCGCGGCCTTGCGTGTTTCGCAAATTGCCGCACTGACATCAACACAACTGCCTGCCATCGATGTCACCGATATCGCCAAACTGAGCACAGCGCAATTGGCTGCCGTGAGTACCACGGCGATCGCAGAACTAACCTATAACCAGATCGAGGCGCTGACTGCCAGCCAGTTCATCGGCTTGACCAGCAGCCAGATCGTTGCCATGAGCACGACGCAGTTTGCTGCGCTGGCGTCGAGTGATCTCGCCGCACTGAGTGTGAATCAGGCCTTGGCCATTGAAAGCAATGATCTTGCTTCGCTCACTACCAGTGCGCTAGGCGGGCTGAAAGCCTCGGTACTGGCACGCTTGACTACCGAGCAGATTGCGGCATTAAGCACCGAGCAGATGGCTGGTCTTGCGGCGACGCAGATTGTTGCGCTGACCGCGACTCAGCTGCGTGCGCTCGACACGACCCAACTGGTGGCTATTGAGAGCAGTGACATCGCCAGTATGGGGAGCGCCCAATTGGCGGCCTTGACCGCTAGCCAATTTGCCGCCTTGAGCGAAACCCAGATTGATGCACTCACCGCCGCGCAGTTAAAGTCGTTCTCGGTAACGACCATTGCCGCCTTGACGACCACGCAAGTGGGTGCGCTTGATCCGTCAATGCTGACGGAGCTTTCGTCAGCGCAATGGGCGGCGATCGAGACGACTGATTTAGTGGTCATGCTCAGTGACCAGATTCAGCAGATTGGCGCTAACAAAATCAGCGCGCTCGATGCTGTGCAGATCAGCGTGTTATCGACCACGCAGTTGGCGGCACTGGATACCAGCACCGTGGCGGCGCTGAGTTCTAGCCAGACAGTGGTGCTGGACGACATCCAGTTTGCCGGTCTCAGCGCTGATCAGATTGCGGCGTTGGGAACGGCGACGATGGTAGCTTTGACGGCAAGCCAGCTTGCTACCCTTGATGCCACGGACATCAGCGCATTACGCAGTGAACAGGTTGGCGCATTAACGACGGCCACAGTTCGCCTCTTGTCCACAACCCAAGTCGCCGCATTGACGGCCGATCAAATTCCTGCTGTCAGCAGTAGTCAGCTGGCGGCGCTCACCACCACGCAATGGGTTGCGATCGAGGCTAGCGATTTGGCTACGCTGTCGTTCACACAGCTGAGTGCGATCTCCACAGCTAGCTTTGGTGTATTGGAAACAACGCAAATTGCCGCCATCGGCGCCGCGCAAATTAGCGGGCTATCCAGCGCCCACTTCAGCGCCTTGACCAGCACCCAAATTGGCGAACTCGCCCCATTAACCTTGTCGGTGATGTCGACCAGCCAACTGCGCGGTATCGACACGACGGATATTCCAGCGCTCTCGACCAGCCAGATCAATGCCCTGCAGGCCGTACAAATGCCCGGCTTCAGCACGCAGCAATTGGCTAGCTTGACGACCACCCAGGTGCTGGCTTTGCCAGCGAATGATTTTTCTAATTTTGCCAGTGCCCAGGTTCGTGCATTAAGCACTACCCAGTGGGACGTTTTGACCACCAGTCAGCTGGCGGCGCTCTCCGCTGCACAGGCGCCAGGAATCACGACCAGCCAGATTCAGGTTATGGACACCACGCAGATGGCTGCGCTATCTGCTCAGGTAATAGGCAGCTTCGATGGCACCCAGTTTGGCAGCATTCAGACCACACAATTGGCCGCATTCGAGACCGTTCAGATCGCGGCCTTGGGCGGCAGCACCTTGGGTGGTTTGAAAGCCACACAGATGGACGTGCTGAGCACCACGCAACTGGCCGCCTTGTCGTCTAGCCAGATTGGTGCCTTGTCTACCTCGGCGGTATCGGTGCTGACTACCACTCAGCTAACGGTCATTGATATACAAGACCTTTCTGCGATGAGTGGCGCCCAACTTGCGAAATTGTCGACAACCACGCTGCTTGCTCTGTCGACGGAACAAATCGCTGGCCTGACACAAAACCAGGTGCCCAGTTTGACGAGTGCACAATTACAGGCCTTATCGACCACCCAGATTAGTGCGCTGGAAGCGAGCGACATCGGCGTGTTCACGGCGGTCCAGGTGGCTAGCCTATCGACCACTGCGCTGGCTACATTCAGCACGACCCAAGTTGCGGCGCTGACTCCTGATCAGATCGCAGCCATGACCGCCGCACAGATCACGGGCTTGAACTCGACCGAAATGAGTGCGTTTGCCGTAGAAGACATTGCGCGACTGTCTACCGCGCAACTCTTGGCAATCGACACGACGGATTTGGCGAGTTTGTCGGCGCTACAGATTGGCGCTTTGGGGGCTAATCAGATTACTGGCTTCACGAGTAATCAAATTGTTGCGCTGACCACGACGCAATGGCGGGCGCTTGAGCCAGCCGTGCTGGCGGCCATGACCACGGCGCAGATACGGGCCATCGAAACGACTGACCTGGCTGTCTTGTCCCTGAACCAGATTGAGTCGTTAACGACTGCGCAAGTTGTCGCGTTATCGCTGACGCAAATCCCCGCGTTGACGGTTAGTCAGATCGTCGCGCTGTCCAGCGATCAACTACGTAGTTTGGGTAGTCTGCAAATTCCGGCATTGACCGGCGCTCAGGTAGCGGCGATAGAGACGAGTGATCTGGCGATGATGACTTCGGCGCAAATTGCCCGATTTGAGTCCGCCGACATTCCCTCTCTGACGGCGCAACAACTGTCGGTGTTGAGCACCGAGCAGATTACGGCGCTTACGACCTCGCAGGTTCAGGCATTGACCACGACCCAGTTCCTGCAATTAAGCACTGAGCAGATTGCCGCCTTGCAATCGAGCCAGATTGTCAAAATTGAAACGAGCGATATTGCCGCCTTGAGCTCGGGGCAAGTCGCGGCACTTTCTGGCGAGCAGTTAAGCTATCTGACTTCGGCGCAATTGGTCGCTCTGACCACATCCCAAATTGTGGTGCTTGAGCCTTACCAGATTGCTGCCCTGTCGGCTACGCAAATATCTCAGCTTGAGGCGACCGACATCGCCGCCCTGCGAGGTAGTCAACTTGCCGCGTTATCCGGCGAGCAGTTCAGTGCACTGAAATCCAGTCAATTGGCGGGGCTGACCACCACACAAATTCCGTATTTATCGGGCGAGCAGATTAGTAGTCTGTCGACCTTGCAAGTCAAATATCTGGAAACGACCGATCTGGCTGCCTTAAGCGTCGATCAAACCTATGCGTTTTCCGAGGAGCAACTGTTGTCCATGACCTCGTCGCAGCGGGCGGTGGTGATGACGGCTAGCGGTGGCGCTGTGACACCGCTTATCTTTGATCTGAATGACGACGGCGTGCGTACGCGCAATATCACCAATGGCACTTACTTTGATCTGAATGCCGATGGCAGACGCGACGCAGTGGGTTGGGTTGATCAACACGATGGTTTGCTTGTGCGCGATCTCTCCCGCGACGGACTCATTAATGACGGCAGTGAGTTGTTCGGTGCTGCTACCCGGTTGGCTGACGGCCGTTTAGCGCGCGATGGTTTTGAGGCGCTGGCCGCGCTAGATAGCAATGGTGATAGGCGCATCAATAAGGACGATACTGCTTTTGATGAGCTAGCTATCTGGGTCGATACGAACGGTGACGGAATCAGTCAAGTTGGCGAAGTGACTAGTCTTCCTGCGCTCGGTATCGAGAGCATTTCCTTGGCGGCTCAGGCGGCTAATCGCCTGGACAGCGGCAACTGGATAGGTCTTGACTCAACGTATCAAACGACGGATGGCCAAACTCATGCGCTCGCTGACGTCTGGTTGCAAATTCAGCAAGCCCCACTATCACTCTCGCAGTGGTGCCAAGATAATCTGACGCTCGGTACTAACCCAGCCACCGCCTTGCCGAGCGTAGTCAATCTCGCGGGCAACCATCACGCTGACCTGCTGCTTATTCAGCCTCAGGAGTTGAGCAAGCTGGCCGAATCGGTAACGCTGGCCAATGGCGACATCATCAAAAAACTGGTGATCGATGGCGAGGCGCAGGACGCCCTAGTCCTAGGCGGGCCGTCGGGAACCTGGACGGACGGCGGCGTGGTCCAGCACGCTGGCCACGACTACCATCTCTGGCAACACGACAAACAGCAACTGCTCGTGGGTGTGGCCATACACACCACGGTGAATCCGGACGACCTGGGTGCTTGACCTAGGTTAGCCTCACCTTAACGCCGTCTCACAGCGGCTGAGTTTTGCCAATCGATAAAAAGAGGCTTTGGGTTTGCGTCGCCTCAATGCTCTTTCATCGCAAAGAACAGCTGCTTCAATATCGGTCGCATCAGGTAGGCGATCAAGCTGCGCTCGCCAGTCTTGATGATGACATCGACAGACATACCCGGTTTGAGCTGGCGCTTGCCTAATTCCAGCATGCCCTCTTTGGTGACGGCGATACGGGCCAGATAGTAGGGCAGGTTCGGCGGCTGGGCTTCGCGGACATCCGAAGCAACAGACTGAATGATGCCTTGCACGATGATCTGCGGGTCGCCCGGGAATGTGGTGATGCGAATGTCGGCGGCCTCGCCAACGTTGACGCTGGCGATGTTCTGTACTGGAATTTGTACGTCAATCAACAGCACCTCGTTCTCTGGAACGATTTCGAGAATCTTGGTTCCGGGATTCAGCGCCGCATTGGGCGTGTTGGCTTGCAGGTTAACGACCTGCCCGGACACGGGCGCGAGTATTCGTTTACTGGACAAGTCGAGGTTGGCGTCACTGAGCTGACCTTGCAGCTTGAGCACTTCATTGCGGGTATCAGCAATTTGGTTCTCCACATCGCGAAGAAACTCTTGCCGCCGTTGCAACAGACGCAGACGCAACTCCGAGCTGGTGCTGTTTTCACGGGCGATACGCGTCTCAAGCTCGGCTTTGCTGCTGACCAGATCAGCGATGCGGCGTTCCATGTCGGAAACACTGTTACGCGAGGTATAGCCAGAATCTGCCAAGGGCTTCATTGACTCCGCTTCGCGGCTTAGCGAGGCCAGTTGCGTTTGTTTCGCACTGATTTGCTGGCGCAGGCCGGATATTTGTGCGCCGCTGGATTGAATGTTCGATTGCAGAATCGACAGCTCGCTGATCAATGCCTGGCGGCGAATTCTGAATAAGTCCTGCTGGGCTTGCAGTACTTCCATGCGCTCGTTTTCTTCGGCCATATCGACCAAATCTTCAGAAAACTCAACGCTATTCAGGTTGTTCTGCTCAGCATTCAGCCGGGCTAATTTTGCTGAAGAGGAAATGAACTCTTGCAGAATCGTTTCATGCGCCGACTTCGCGCGCTCTGACTTGAGGGTGATGAGGAGATCCCCAGCTTTGACAAACTGGTTTTCTTTTACCAGCACGGCGTCAATCGTACCGCCGGTCGAGTGGGTAACGGCGCGGCGCAGAGATTCCACCACTACCGTGCCGCGAGCCGGTACACCCTCAGCCAGTGGCGCGAAGAGTCCCCAGATAACAAAAGCACCAAAGCCAAAAAAGATGAGAAAGTTCCCCAGCCATATCGCTTTTCGGCCCTGATCAAGCAGATGATCGGGTTTGACCGGTGCCTTGCCTTCACCCAGGGCGCTCGTTTGCTTGGCAATGGCGAGAAACTCTTCTTGGGTCATTGCGTTCTGGCGGCGGGTGCGGCCGAGGCAGCATTTGTGGAAGCAGCTTTTTCGGAAGGGGCTTTGGTCGGCGTAGTTTGCGCGGCGGCGGGCTTGGCAGGCTCCGCTTTCGCCTGATTGACCTTGGTCGCGGCGTCAGCCAGGGCGGCAATCACTTGGTCACGCGGACCATACATGGTGACTGTGCCTGCCTGCATGACGATAACTAAGTCGCAGCCCTTGATGGCAGCCGGCCGATGGCTGGCCATGATGATGGTCGAGCCCGCTTTGTGCGCGGCCCGCAGCGCCACATCCAGCGCTTGCTCGCCGACTTCATCCAGGTTGGCATTCGGCTCATCGAGAATGATGATTTTCGGGTTGCCGTAGAGCGCGCGCGCCAATCCAACCCGCTGGCGCTGGCCACCGGAGAGAAACGCGCCGCCCGAGCCGACTTGCGAACTGTAGCCCTGCGGCATATGCAAGATCATCGCGTGTACGCCTGCACCTTGCGAGGCGGTGATGACCTTATCGCTGTCAATTTCACCGTGGCGCGCGATGTTTTCGGCAATGGATCCTTCAATCAGGTTGACGTCTTGCGGCAAGTAGCCTACGTGCGGCCCCAACTCTTCGCGCGGCCAGTGGCGGATATCGGCGCCGTCAATGCGGACGGTGCCGCTCATGGGCATCCAGACACCGGCAATCAACCGTAACAAGGTGGATTTACCCGCAGCGCTGGCGCCGATGACGGCGACGCTGGCACCGGCGGGAATTTTTAGACTGGGAATCTGCAGGAAGGGTGTTTTGGCGCCAGGAGGGCCCGCCAGCACATTTTCTAAAACGATCTCGCCTTTGGGCGCAGGTAATGACACGCCTGGCGATTTTTCGCCGAAGGATTTGGCCGCGTCATTGAGTCGTTTCCATGACTCAATGGCGTGGCCCCAATGCGCCCATGAGCCGATGAACATTTCAATCGGCATCATCATCCGGCCGGAGAGCATGCCGGCTGCCATCAAGGCCCCGCCGGAAATTTCGCCACTGACGGCGAGAAATGCGCCAACGCCCATCACCGCACTTTGTGCGACGGTTTTGACAAACTTGGAGAGCGACATCATCAAGCCGGCGCGATCACTGGCGCGGGCTTGTGCCACGATGTGTTCGTCCTGAATCACTTTCCACCGGGCCGACATCGCCTTGAGCATGCCCATCGACTCGATCACATCGGCACCACGCATACTTACCGACGCAAAGCGGCTGGCTTCGCCGGATTTGTCCATAGCCTCGGCGAGTGGGCCTTTGGTCATCTCTTCCGTGAAATAGGTGATGACAAAGAGAATCACGGCGCTGATTAGCGACACAATCGCCATCTGTGGGTGCAACGCCAATAAGACGATAAAAAACACCGGCACCCACGGCATATCGAGCAAGGGGAATATCGAGTGCCCGGTCAGAAACATGCGCAGCGTTTGCAGGTCGCTGAGCAAGCGCTGGCCACCGGCATCGTTCTGCTCAATGTTCATCTGGTGTGACAGCTCCAGCAGGCGAACCCCCAAGGCTTCGTCCAAGCGCACGCCAACGCGCACCAGGAGTTGCGTTCGGGCCAGTTCAACTAATGCCATGATGAGCAACAACACAATCGTAATGCCGCTGATCATCCCCAGCGTGACCAAATTGCGGCTGGTCATCACCCGGTCATAAAGGTTCAGCGAATAAATCGGCTGCGCCAGCATGAGCAGATTGATCACCAGGCTAAAAAGGACGACACTGATCCACGCGGAGCGCATCTCGAAGATGATCGCTGCCAGCGGATTTTTGCTCCCTGAGGTACCGGGAGTCGTGGTGGATGGTCGCACTGAAGACATCCTCCTATGCTAGAGGAGGTCAGATTTTCAGTTGCCCGTATAAATGAACCCTAATTACCCTTTATTCATCGGCTAATTGGCCAATTGCTTGGCAGTAGGCTGCACGCTATTCCAAATGGAGTGCAATAAGCGTGGCTACACGGGGTAAATCCAAGCAGAAATCGTCGTCGACGAATGACGTAACGCAGCGCTTTGATGCGGCGCTTGCGCATCATCGTGAAGGTCGTCTTGACCAGGCAACGGCGATCTACCAACAGATTCTGGCTGTGAACCCGAAACATTCTGACAGCCTTCACCTGTCGGGTATGGCCGCTTATTCGTCTGGCGATCTTGATAGGGGCATTGCACTTATCGAAGAAGCGGTGAAATTGCAGCCCAAGGCCGATATCTACATCGGCAACTTGGGCAATGTCTATCGCGCCAAAGGCAATCAGGACAAGGCCTTGGAGTGCTATCGCCGGGCCATCGCGTTAAACCCAGCAAACCCCTTGCCACAGTGCAACCTGGGGAATGTGCTTGCCGATCAAGGCTTTCTGAATGAAGCGGTGGCTCAATATGAGTTGGCGCTAACGCTACGCCCGGATTTCTACGAAGCCCTGTTCAATCTGGCCATTAACCAGCGTGCATTGACCAGGCTGGACGAGGCTGAGGCCACATTACGCCGCGCCATTTCGCTCTACCCCAACAACCCCGAAGCGCACTACACCTTGGCGCAGGTGCTGCTGCTGACCGGGCGTTTGGCGGATGGATGGACGGAGTACGACTGGCGCTGGAAGTTGGCTGAATACTCCTGGTTACGTGACATTCACGGTGAGTTCTCGCAGCCCCGCTGGGCAGGCGAAGCGCTTGCCGGCAAGACCATTCTTGTCTATGCCGAGCAGGGCATGGGCGATTCGATCCATTTCGTGCGTTATCTGCCTAAGCTCGTAGAGCGCGGCGCGCGCGTGGTTTTCGCGGTGCACCCGCGGGCCCGGCGGCTGATAGGGCAGATGGATGGCGTGACTCTGGTCACGCTCGATACCGTTCCTCTGCCCGCGTTTGATGTGCACTCCCCTTTGCTTAGCTTGCCCCAATACTTGGGCGCTCGCTCGGTCGATGGTATTTATGCCCCGACTGCGTATTTGCAGCCGGAACCAGCGCGTGTGGCGCGCTGGCGTGATCGACTGGCTGCGCTGCCGGGGTTGAAAATTGGTATTGCCTGGCAAGGTAATCCTAATGCCAAGATTGACAAAGGGCGTTCACCACCGCTGGCTGCCTTTGCGCCGCTGGCTCAGATTCCGGGGGTAACGCTCATTTCCTTGCAGCAAATGGATGGGCTTGATCAGTTGCAGCGTCTGCCCGCTGGTATGCGCGTGGAAACGCTGGGCAACACGGTCGACATGGATGGTGCCTTCGTTGATACCGCCGCGATCATGGCGAATCTGGACTTGCTGGTGCTATCCGACTCGGCCATCGCTCACGTCGCGGGCGCAACGGGTTGCCCTGTCTGGATACCGCTTAAACGCATCCCTGATTGGCGTTTTTTGCTGGATAGAGAAGACTGCCCGTGGTACCCGACCATGCGCTTGTTCAGGCAGAGCGTTGATGGCGACTGGGCCGACGTGTTCAGCCGGATTGCCCAAGCGGTGCGCCCGTTGGCGGAGGCAAAAGTCAGCCTGTGTGGCACGGCGCCTGTTGTTGCTAGTGTTCCTATCGCTCCTATTGTTCCTAGTGCTTCCGACTCAACAAACGCGCCGCCACCAACGGCATCAGGCATCCCCTTCGTGCCCCAGAGCTGGGGCGAAATGATCGACAAGATCACCATTCTTGAAATCAAGACGGAAAAAATCGCCGACGCGGCCAAGCTTGCCAATATCCGGCGCGAGCTTGATGAACTGGTGGCCGTGCGCGAGCAGCATTTTCCGCAGCATGCGGGGCTGGCTCAGTCCGCCGCCAAACTCAAGAAAGTAAACGAATCGCTCTGGTGGATCGAAGACGAAATTCGCGATTGCGAACGCGCGAAGGACTTTGGTCCCAAGTTTATTGAGCTGGCCCGTGCGGTGTATGTAACCAACGATCAGCGTGCAGACGTCAAGCGCGAGATCAACGAACTGCTAGGTTCGACGCTGAAAGAAGAAAAATCCTACGCTGCCTACACTGACAATCAGGCGGATGCCTCCGCCGCCTTGATCGCCAACGCCAAGAAGCAAGCGGGCGAGGCATCCACCATCACTCCATTCAAGCGCGACTTCACGGCGCTTAACGACGTTTTGGATGATGCGGCGCGTCATGTGGTGCTGCGTATTCGCGAGGACATTCATTCGCAAGTTTCACGCGAGATGATTGAGCGCCTGCAGCGCGAAGGGGTATTGCGCTCGGGCATGCGCATGCTCGATGTTGCCGCCGCCAATGGCCTGGTGCTGTCTACCGCCGGGAAAATTGGCGTGATGGGTGTGGGTATCGCCCCACGCATTGAGGCGAATGTCGCGCAAACGCAGGGACTGGATGTGCGTGAAGGCGATGCCAACTTTCTCGACTTTGCGATGGCTTCGTTCGATATGCTGTGGTCGCGCCACGCCTTGCAGCGTTCGCCCTTACCAATGCAAACCCTGGCGGAATACAGCCGGGTGCTCAAGGCTGGCGGCCACGCTTATGTCGAAGTGCCGGCGCCGGACACCGCCGCCCAACATCAACTGGATGCAGGGAATTGGAGCGTGTTGGGGCAGTCCGCATGGGCCGAGCAATTCAAGCGCGCTGGCTTTGAAACGGTGTGGGCGATAGAGCTAAATTACCCGCTCGGCGAGGGCAAGGATTCCTTGTGGGGTTTTCTGCTGCGCAAACCATTCAAGACGCCGGCCAAACGCAAACCCTTGGCCGACGGCGAAGTTGTGCACGGCTTTGGCCCTCTGTTCGGCAACATTGGCTACCAAGTGCACGCGCGAAATTTCTACACGGCACTTAATCGTCTGAGCCCGGTGAATTTGATCCCTGCTCGGCCTAACGTAACCGGCAAGTCATTCGGCGCAGACATTGACGACATGTTCGCTCGGCAGCGCCAAGTGCGCGCGGGCGAAAAGGTGATCATGATCACCTCGGCCGACGACTTCTCTCGATTTCCTGGCGCGTACAAAATTGGCTTCCCGGTATTTGAATGCACCAGGTTTCCGCAAAAATGGATCGAGGGGATTGGTCAGGTCGATGAGCTCTGGGTGCCCTCGAAATGGGCGCTGGATGTGGTGCGCGATAACGGGATTACCGATAAGCCTATCCACATCGTGCCCGAAGGCTTTGACCCTGGGGTATTTCATCCCGGCTTGAAAACTCAGTCGCTGTGGGACGGCGTGTTTCGCTTTATTTGTGTGGGCAAGTGGGAAGTACGCAAGGGCCAGGCCGAGCTACTGCAAGCCTACGTGCAAGCCTTTCGTGGCAGAACCGATGTCGAACTGACGCTGATCTGCCACAACCCCTTCATCAAAGGTTTTTCCGTCGCACAGGAAATCGAAAAGCTGAACCTGGGCTCCATGCCTCCGCTACGGATCATCACGCACTTCCCCAGCGATGCCGAGCTGGCCCAGCTGTATGCCGATGCCGACTGCTTTGTGCTGCCAACAAAAGCCGAAGGCTGGGGCTTACCGATCATGGAAGCCATGGCCTGCGGCACACCGGTCATTGTCCCGAATCATTCGGCCTTGAGTGAGTTTGTCTCGTCCGAAACTGCCTATGTGTTACCCACAAAAGGCACAACGCCGGTGCATGACCCCTTGTTTTTCCCAAACCGTGGCGAGGCGGGTGAATGGGCGTACATTGATGTGAACGACATCGCTGCCCAGCTCTTGGCGGTGAGTGGCGACCGCAGCGCGGCCATGCAGCGAGGTTTGCTCGCGGCGCAAATGATGCGCGAGCGATGGAGTTGGCAGCATGCCGCTAATAAAGCCATGCTAGCGCTAAGGAGCGAGTAAATGAAGCAGTACGAGTCGTTGGGCAGTGATTCACTAATGAGGCTATGACATATTTCTTCTTGGATTGAATACGCGAGTTTGCAAAAAAATGATTCAGCAATGTAAGTAGTCAGACAGAAGGGGATAAGAAAAATGCCCTCGGTAGCTTAATTTAGAAAAATTTTAATTATTTGGCTTGAGAGATGATTTACTTATATTCCGTAAATACTAATCGATATGAGAAAACAGTAAGCTCGCATAGATTGAATGATGAAATCAATTATCAATTAATTGATGATGAGTATCTGAGTTCACGTAGGGCTCTGAGTAATGATGATCTCTGGAATAGGTCGGATCGATATTACAAGATGAAGCCTCATTTATTGACGTCAGATGTGATTAGTGTTTATTGCGATGCCAATATGACTCTGATTCAAACTGAACGACTTCTTGAGCTATGCGATTTTCTGGCGCACAGTTGTCACTCTGCCATTTTCTTCCAACATCCCGATAGGACGTCGGTCGGACAAGAGGTTCAGACATGTTTAGCACGCGGCTTGGATGAGCCTCAAAAAATTAAAGGCCAGTATTTTAGGTATTTGCAGGAGGGCTTTCCAGACTCGTTTGGTTTGACTGAGAACAATGTAATTATTAGAAAAAATCATGATCAAAAGTTAATGGATATGGAAGATGAGTGGTTTAGTCAATATGATAGTGGCGCAAAGCGTGATCAGTTAACGCTATTGTATGCCTGCTGGAAGACGAGTTATTTTGACTATTTGCTATTGCCACAAAAAGTAAAGGAAGAGATTTTTAAGTGGCGCTATCATGGCACATAAATGGCTGCGATAAATAAATCATGATAGTAATCTACAGGATTTCTGATGCAAGAAAAGGTACTCATCTCGATGGTGTAAATAAGGTCGACTGCCTTATCAGCTTCAGGAGAGCTTTCGGGACTCAGGATGTGATTATAGTTGCTGATAATTGCGATAAAAATACTATTTCAGCAATTAATTGGCTTGGTTATAGTAATGTAATTCAAACGAAGTTAGGTAATTGTGGAAGCTTCGCAAATTGTTTGTGTCTTGCGCTTCAATATTCAGATGACGAAATTATTTATTTCTGCGAAGATGATTATTTACATCACCCTGAGTCTAAGAGGATATTGATTGAAGGTGTAAGTTTGGGAACGTTTGTCACGCTGTATGATCATTCTGATAAATATTGTCAAGCAGGTCCCAATCCGTATGTTTTAGATGGCGGTGAGAATACGCGAGTGGTGATTGGAGAAAGTTGTCATTGGAAAGTAACAAATTCCACAACTATGACTTTTGCTGCAAAAGTTCGTGATTTACGTGCCACATATAAGACGATGTTGAAATATTTAACATCACAAAAAACTCCGGACGATTTTCATATGTGGTTAGAGTTGGCTAAATATGGCCATCTAATTTCGGCAATTCCAGGATACGCAACTCATTGCCATGAACCATGGATCAGTCCATTTTTTAATCTAAAACTTTCATAAATGTGTAGTTTTCTCCTGACTTCATTCCCTGTCACATTCGGACATCCTTGTAATAGTGAGTTGTCACGTCGAGGCCCTGACAATACAACTATTGTCAAAGTTGAAAATTTGACTGCGGTACATAATCTTCTATCAATTACCGGTGAATTTACAACGCAACCCCTGGTTAGGGATGGAGTCACTCTTCTGTTCAACGGGGAGATCTACAACTATGCAGAGTTAGGCAGCTACCATTCCGATGGGCATGCAATTCTCGATGGATATCTCCGGTGCGGAAAAGAAATATTTGATCATCTTGAAGGTGAATATGCAATTCTTATTCACGATGCACGATTAAGGCATATCGTCGCTGCCACCGACACTTTTGGCACTAAGCCGTTCTGGTTTGGTCACCAAAACAATGAATTTGCTTTTGCTTCATTAGCGTCAGCGATAACAAGTTTGGGCATAGCTAATCCGATTGAACTACCCCCCAACTCGGTGACAACATTCAATTTAAATACGTTAAAAATCGTTGAGCGCAAAATAGTGACGCAATTCGATCTTCGGCAGGGTAAAGCCACGCTGGACGATTGGTGTCTTGCCTTTGATCGCGCAGTTCGCCATCGCGCTCGCCTGGATCGTCCGGAGGAGCAGCTTTTTATCGGCCTGTCGACCGGTTATGACAGTGGCGCTATTGCCGCGTCGCTTTCCAAGTTGCAGCGCCAGTTTCTTGCATTTTCGATTATCGACAATAAGCTTCTTCCTCAGTACTTTGAGCGTACTAATGCCATCAAGTCATGTGCTGACCATTACTACATAATGGACAAGCGTCGC
>CAZFSH010000006.1:9821-25023 GCA_964521935.1 uncultured Propionivibrio sp. | reverse complement strand
CGCTACTTCAGCATCGTGGGCATATACTGATGGGTGCGGGGCACTCGATTGCCGTACAGAATTTCAACGAAAACCTTTCTATTTTGATCATGACTGGCGTTTACGCCCTGCTGCTCAAACTTCAGCTGTCCGTGTATTCCGTCATCGTGCTGTTTGGCACATTTGTCGCCATCACCATGCTGCTGGTGCTGCGTCAGCATTACGCCAATCAACGCGAGCGTGATGATGTGGCGCATCTGGATGACTCCCCCGCCCACGGCTAATGAATAAAAAGACCTTGTCCCCATCGGATATCGCCCGCGAAACCCTGCGCCGACTTGCGCTGCAGCGCAAACCACCTACGCCGGGCAATTTCCGTTTGCTATATCAGGAAATCGAAGGCGCCGGCAATATTGAAGACGTCCCGGTTCGGGCCATCAAGTCACTGCTTGACCGCTTACCCCGGCACAATCCCGATCAGACCGAGCTCGTGCGCACGCTGCAAAACGCCGTCGCCTCGGGTAGCTGGGAAAATCTGAGTCAGGCTCTGGCCGATTACCTCGACCGTGACTCCGCCAACCACAATTGGCCCAGCCTCTTTCGTGAATTGCTCACTCAATACGAGCAAGACCACGCTGGCATGACGCGTGCCAGCAAGCGCAGCGAAATTGACGCGATTCTCACCGGCACCAGCACCACTAATGACAGCGCTTACCCACGATTGCAGGCGCTCGCGCAGTCATGGGCAAACCACGCCAAGTCAGGCACCGCTGGGTTGACGACAGCGGTAACGACAGCCAAGCCAGACCATCACGACAATGCCGTAGCAACAATCGACGCCAACATGGCGCCGCTGGTCAGCCCCTTGCGTGAATTTACCGCCCGCCTGCTCGAATCCGGGATTGCGCAGCTGTTGTCCACGCAAAGCGAGCTGCACAGCAAGGCACACAGCCTCGCCGCGGACTTGCGTAACGCGCAAACCCCGCAGGCAATGCACGACCTGCTGAGTGACTTGCAGGAATACATGCGGAAGTTGCGCTTTGCTGCCGAAGAAGAGCAAGAGCTCAAAATTGCGCACCAACAGGTCATCACGCTGATTTTTGACAACATCAAAACGCTGGTCGCTGAAGATCAGTGGATTGCTGGGCAAGTCAGCCTGGTGCGCGATCTGCTCACCGAGCCGCTGTCGCTACGCCGTGCCGACGATATCGAGCGGCGCATGAAAGATGTGCTCGTGCGTCAGGACGCGATTTCCCAGCATCTGAAACACGCCAAGGTGCAGATGAAGGAGCTGTTGGCAACCTTCGTAGCGCGCTTGGGCAGCTTTGCCTCGGCAACCAGCGGTTACCACGACAAAATTGCCAATTGTGCAGAACGTATCGGCACCGCCAACGATATCGAAGAATTGTCCGAGGTGATCGCCGAAGCCATGCGCGAAACCCGCACCATTCAACTCAGCGCGGCCAGTTCGCGTGATGATCTGGACGCGATGCGCGCCCAGGCAAGCGAGGCTGAAAAGGAAATTGCCCGCCTGCAGCAAGAACTGGCCAAAGCCAGCGACAAAGTCCGTACCGACCCCCTAACCGGCCTGCTCAATCGACGCGGACTCGACGAACAGATTCTTCGTGAAGTGGCACGCGCCAAACGTCATGGGTCAGAGCTGTGCTTTGCGCTGCTCGACATTGATAATTTCAAGACAATCAATGACGAACTGGGGCACGCCGCCGGCGACACCGCACTGGTGCACCTGGCAAACGTGATCCAGGAATCCATTCGGCCAATTGACACATTGGCACGCTACGGTGGCGAAGAGTTTGTGGTGATGCTGCCGCAAACCAGCATTGACGATGCGGTAAGCACCATGGTGCGGGTGCAGCGCGATTTAACCCGGCGCTTTTTCATGAATGAACAAAAGAAAGTGCTGATCACCTTCAGCTGCGGGGTTACGCGTTTCAATATGAACGAAGACCCCAGCGAAACCATCAATCGCGCCGACAAAGCCATGTATCTGGCCAAGCGCTCGGGGAAAAATCGCGTCATATCCAGCTGACGTACGTCAATAAGCTGTCAGACCATAGCGCTAGACTGGCAAGCACTATGGATAAACACTACTTGACCTCCCTGTTTCAGCCGACCTCGATCGCGGTGTTTGCCGGCAGTTCGGATGATCCCGAAAGCCACACCTCGCAGGCCAAGATCCTGCGTGAAAATATCCGCGCACAGCAATTCAAGGGGCGGATCTCATTTTTTGACATCCATACCTCCGGCACGCTCGCCGATCTGGCTCAAGCCAAATCTGATTTGGCCATCATCGCCCTGCCGCCCGCCGATGTGGCGGCGGCACTTGAACTGGCAGGGAGTATGGCCTGTCGCGCTGCCTTGATTATCTCCAATGGCATCGGTGCGGATGCCGCAGACGAACTCAAGAAGATAGCCAAGCGCGAAGGAATCCAGTTGCTCGGCCCGAACTGTCTGGGCTTTCAAATTCCTCACCTCCAGCTTAATGCCTGTGCTGCCGGCGACTTGGCTCAACCCGGCCCCTTGGCACTCGTATCACAGTCCGGTGCATTGACGGCATCCATGCTGGACTGGGCGCGTAACAATTCCGTCGGTTTTTCTTCAGTCATCTCACTGGGCCCCAACACTTCCGTAGACATCGCGCAGGTGCTTGACTATTTGGCCACAGATGGGCGAACACAAAGCATCATTGTTTATCTCGAAGGCATTTCCAGCGCCCGCCCTTTCATGAGCGCACTGCGCTCTGCGGCCAACGCCAAACCTGTCGTCGTGCTTAAAGCCGGTAGAAAACCGGAAAGCAACAAGGCCGCACAAACCCATAGTGGTGCCATTGTCGGTAGTGACGATGTCTTTGATGCCGCGTTGCGCCGCGCCGGTGCCGTGCGCGTGAATTCCTTCGTCGAGCTGTTCTCAGCCGCCAAGTGTCTCGCCTCGCGCTACCGTCCCGTCGGGCAGCGACTGGCTATCATCACCAACGGTGGTGGCCCCGGCGTGCTCGCGGCGGATTGGGCGAATGAAATCAACCTGCATCTGGGTAACCTGACCGAGGCTTCGGTCAAGGAACTCAAGCCGCAGTTGCCCGAATTAGCCACCTTGTCTGACCTGATTGATCTTTCTGAAGATGCCACGGCGGAGCATTACCGGCTGGCCGTGGCTTGCGCAGAAAAAGACCCGCAAGTCGATGGTGTGCTGGTGATTTATTCACCCAAGCCCGGAGTCGATGCCGGTGCTATCGCGCAGGCTATCACTGACATCAAACGCTCGGTCAGCAAACCGCTGCTCGCCTGCTGGATGGGCGATGCCTCGGTCACCGCAGCGCGTGCACTGTTCAATACCGCCGGCATACCCAGCTTCCGCACACCGGAAGCGGCGGTAGGGGCGTTTGGCAACATCGCCACCTTTTACCAAAACCAGCTGCTGTTGCAGCAAACGCCGCCACCCTTGTCGGAACTGGCCACGCCGGATATCGAAGGCGCGCGTCTGGTGATTGAGAGCGTGCTGGCCGAGCGACGCAACGTACTGACCGAGATGGAGTCGAAGACGCTGCTGTCCTCGTTCAACATCCCTGTCACCCAGACCATTCTCGCGCGCAGTGCCAATGAGGCAATGATGATTGCCTCACAACTGGGCTTCCCGGTGGCACTGAAAATCGACTCCCCCGACATCAGTCACAAAAGCGATGTGCAAGGCGTGGCCTTGAATGTCATGACGGGGGCCAGCGTGCGCGATACCTTTAACGACATGATGGAGCGCGTGGCCAGTCTGCAGCCAAACGCGCGCATCAATGGCGTAACGGTGCAGCGCATGGCGCCCTCGCGTCGCGGGCGTGAGATTTACGTCGGCTTGGTGACCGATGCACCCTTTGGCCCGGTGATCGTTTTTGGCGCCGGCGGCACGATGATTGAATTATTGAACGACCGTGCCATGGAGCTACCGCCGCTGAACCAATACCTGGCCCGTCGCCTGATCGACCGTTCGCGCGTGGCGGCAACACTGGGCGAATGGCGAGGCGCCAGTGCCGTGGATATGGACGCGCTGGAGCGTGTGTTGCTGCGCGTATCAGAAATGGTCTGTGAGCTGCCCCAGCTGCGTGAGATGGATATCAACCCGATCATCGTCGATGAGTCAGGGGCCATCGCCGTCGATGCGCGCATCATCGTTGGCAGCGCCGTGCAAGCCGGGGCTGGGTTGGGCTCGGGATCGGGCCGGCCAAGCACCTATAGCCATTTGTCCATCCTGCCTTATCCGGCGCGCTACGAACAGGTCTGGCCGATTCGCGGTGGTGGCGAATACAACGTGCGTCCGATCCACCCGGATGACTCGGCGATGTTGCAGGCGCTGGTGCAAGGGCTCTCCGCCGAGAGCCGCTACTTCCGCTTTGTCTCGTCGCTGGAAGTATTGCCCCCCTCGATGCTGGCGCGCTTTACCTTGATCGACTATGACCGGGAAATGGCGCTGGTTGCCGTATTGAAGGAACGTACTGCCGACGAGAACGGCGACATCACCGAGACCGAGCGCATCATCGGTGTGTCACGCTATATCACCAACCCGGATCACACCAGCTGCGAGTTTTCGCTGGTTGTGGCCGATGATTTTGGTGGCAAAGGCATTGGCTCACGACTGATGGAAATCATCATGGAAGTCGCACGCGAAAAAGGCTTGTCAGAGATCGACGGGCTGGTGCTGGCGAACAATTCTGGCATGCTCAAACTGATGCGCAGCCTTGGCTTTACCGTCAAAACCTTTGCCGACGACCCGGACTTCAAGCTGGTGTCGTACGCGCTGTAAAAGTCAGCCGCTGTGGGACGGCGCTGACCTTTAGCGAGCGCCGATCTTCAGCATGACCTTGCCCGTGCGCCCCGGCTTCAGCGCCGCCTCGACCGCGCTGACCACATCGTCCAGCGCGTAGGTCTCCGTCACTTCGGTATGAAAATACCCCTGCCGGGTCAAGCGCATTACTGTCCGGAGCACGCGCAGCAAGGTCAATAGCGACTGCTGTGCCATCCAGTTGGGCAGCAAAAAGCCGGAAATCTGCGCCACCGGCATCATCAGATCACGCCCTGGAATCTGCAGCGGGCTGTTACCCAGCGTGCCGTAAATCACCAGACGGCCACCCAGACCGAGGCAACGCACGACCTGCCCAGCAAGCTCACCGCCGACGCAATCGATCGCCGCCCCCACACCACGCCCGTTCGTGAGGCGAAACACCTCAGCAATCAGATCGTGATGGTTCGTTTCCACCACCGCATCCGCGCCCAGCGCCTTGAGTTCCTCGGTATTGCTGCTGGAACGCACGACGCAGAGCGTCTTGTACCCGTACAACTTGCTCATGCGCACCACGCTTTTGCCCAAGGCCGAACCCGCCGCCGTCACCAGCAGCCAACCACCGCGCGGCACCTTGAGCACTTCACGCACCAGCACATAGGCCGTGATCGGGTTCACGAAAAACATGGCGCCCTGCTCATCGGAAACGTCGTCGGGCAGCACTACCGCTTTCTTGGCCTCGACCAGTGTGTATTCCTGCCACGCGCCATTAGGCGGGCCGCTGGCAATCGCCACACGTTTGCCACGCAGGCGCCGGGCCAGGAAACCGCCGCCTACCGCCTCAACAATGCCGACGCCCTCACCGCCTAAAGCATAGGGAGGCACGGGGCAAGGGTTGGTTCTGTCCGGGTCGTAATACATCGTCTGGCCGTCATGGTTCCAGATGATGCGTTCGAGCGCGGTGTGATACGTGCCGTGCACGAAGTTCAGATCAGAGGGATTCACCGGGCTAAGCAACATGCGCACACGTACCTGCCCATGGCCGGGCTCAGGGATGGCGACATCCGCAACATGAATGTCCGCAATAGTGGGGGTAAAGGCTGTCAGGCGTGCCGCTTTCATGGGAGTTCTTTCAAGGCACGCATCGTTCGGCGCATGAATACGAGATCTTCCCAGGCTTTGGCCTTATCGGGCAGATTACGCAACAGGTAAGCGGGGTGGTAGGTCACGATGACCGGAATATCACGAAACGCGTGCAGCCTGCCACGCATACTGGCAATGCTGGCTTCGCTAGCGAGCAAGGTTTGCATTGCCGGCTTGCCCAGTGCGACGATAAGCTTGGGCTGGATCAGGGCGATCTGCCGCTCAAGGTAGGGAAAGCAGGCGGCGATCTCGGCCGGCTCGGGGGTACGATTGTTCGGTGGCCGGCACTTCACCGTATTGGCGATATACACATCGTCGCCACGGCGTAAATCGATGGCCGCCAGCATGTTGTCGAGCAGCTTGCCAGCCTGCCCAACAAAAGGCTCACCGCGCTCATCCTCCTCAGCACCCGGCCCCTCGCCAACGAATAACCAGTCGGCGTGCACATCCCCCACACCCAGGACTGCCTGCTTGCGCTGCGCGCACAGGCCGCAGGCACGGCACTCACTGACCGCCTGCGCCAGTGCTGGCCAGTCCGTTGCGGGCGTTTCGCTGACCAATACAGGCGCTGGCGCGTTCATTGGTTCGGCGACTTCTGGCACATTAGTCACCTTGGCCATCTCGGCCACCTGGGCCACCTCGGTGACTTCAGCGCGGCGCAACCGCCACACTGGCCCCAGGCCCATTTCGCGCAATACGGCGCTTCTTTCCATCACGCCAGCCTTTCCATATCGAAGGCCATGACGATCGCGTCCTCCCGCCCCGCTTTGGCGGGGTAATAGCCACGACGACGCCCGATTTCCGCGAAGCCTTCGCGCAGATACAGGGCATGAGCGGGATGATTACCAGAGCGTACTTCCAGAAACATTTTCTGCGCGCCGGCGGCATGGGCTTTTGTCAGCACTTGTCGCAATAACTCGCGACCATATCCGCGTCGCTGGTACGCGGGAAGAATACCGATGGTCAGCAGTTCGGCCTCGTCGAGCACCTGGCTGCTGACGGCATAACCCAGGAGTGCATCGCCATCTTCGGCCACCCACAACTGATGATCCGCGGCGATCGAGTCGCGAAAATTTCCCGATGACCATGGAGACTCATGCAGCACCGCCTCGGCAGCAAGCACCGCAGGCAAGTCAGCATCGACCAAGGGGCGCATTGTTAGGTTGGTCATCGCACACCACCGCGTGCCAGACGTTCCGCCGTGGTCAACGCTACTTTGTCGCGCACATAGATGGGTTGCGCCGCCAGCGCGGGCAGCCCGCCACCAGCGCGGAAAATCGGCGCGGCAATACGTGCGACGGCCGCTGCCGTCGGCCAACAATCGGGCTTGGCCGACAGCCCGGCAGGCAGGGCCGGCATCAGGGCACCATAGCTGGCAAAACCATCGCCGGCAGCAAAAGTCAGCCCCTGTGGGACGGCGCATTGTGCGGGCGGCAAACACACCGGCGCGCTCAGCTCCGTCACTACGCCATCGGCCACACCATAAACCCCGGCATACACCTCGTTCATGCGCGCATCGAGCACGGACCACACGACATCAGCCGTTTCCTGTCTCGGCTGCCCCGACTGACCGACAGCGTCAAGTGCCAGTGCGGCAAGGGTACTCACCGGCAGCACCGGACAACCCAAGCCCCAGGCCAGACCCTGCGTCACACCGCACGCCAGACGCAAACCGGTAAACCCACCGGGGCCGGCACCAAAGGCAATGCCATCGAGCTGCTGAAGCGAAAACCCTGCCTCAGCCAGCAGTTCATGCGCCCAGGGCAACACGACTTCCGAGCCGCTGTTAGGCATATCGGCCTTGCGTTCGAGCACAGCGCCGTCGTGCCACAGCGCGACAGAAATCCAGCGGGTAGCCGTTTCAAAAGCCAGCAGTTTCATGGGAGGGCGATGATCCGTTTAAGTCGCCGCACGGACTTTGCGTGCCGGTTTTTTTGCGGGCTCAGCCGTGCCATCAAGCTTGCGCGTGAGCACCCCAATCGCCGTACCAAACATGCGCGACAGGCGCGTGCGGTCACGAATCATGGCCAAACGTGGCCAGGTGGCCTGCTCGCCCAGATGCACATAGTTACGGAACTCGGCTTCGGTCGGGTTTTTCAGTACCTTGCTGTACAGCTGCGGCTTGAACGGTAGCTGCACGTGCATGTCGGTGCCGGAATAAATTTGATTGCTCAGTGCATAAGCTTTGTGCATCACGCTGCGCACCGTCTTGCTCGGGCCGTGTCGCCGTGCGACATCAAACACTTGCGCCGAGCTTTGCATGGCGAGGTTACTGGTTGCCCGCGCCAGCGAGGCGGTGAGATCGCTGCGCGCGCCATACAAACTGAGCAAGGGCACAACGTGGGGGTTTGCCTGCGAGGTGATGAAGTGATTGATATTGAGCATTTGCCGCAACTGCTCAAAGGGCAAATCGCCATTCACCGAACCGTCTATCCACAACTCGTTTTCCATCCACGGCGCCGTCACCCCGCGCCGGCGCGCCATGAGTTGTACGGGTTTGAAAAACACCGGGACGGCGCACGACGCCAATACCGCATGGTTGAGCAGGGCTTCAGGCGCCGACAGATAATTGATCAGGCGCGGAGTTTGCTGATGGCTCAATGGTGAAACGGTAACGTTGAGAATTCGCCGCGACTTCGCCATGGCCTCGGCCAAGGTGTAATCGCCGAGCAGGCGCTGCAGGAAGCCCAGCAGCTTGTCCTGATCCATGACGGTGCGCTGCTTGAGTACTTCCCGCAAGGGCAAACGGGTCAAGGCATCGCAAGGAATATTTCCCAGGTCCGCAAAGTTGGCACGCAATTGCTCGTCACTTTGTGTGCAGGCATAGGCCGCAACGATGGAACCCATGCTGGAGCCGGAAATGGTGCGCGGCAGAAGGTTTTCCTCAAACAGCGCTTTGACCACGCCAAGGTGAAACAAGCCAAGCAAACCACCACCGGAAAGCATCAAGGCAGGCCGACCATAGACACGGCCAATGCGCTTGACTTGGTCAAGCCGATAGCGATCATCAACCCGGTCGTCGTCGATCGCCAAGAGGTAGGTAAAGCAGGTTTCGATCTCATCGAGCAACTCAGTGACCACACGCTTGGTGCCAAGCAAGGCAACGTGATACAGCTCGGGATGGATCAGCTCGCCTTGATGGCGAAACAGCACATCCTGCATGGCCTTGAGCAAGGGCCAGGTTTCCCCGTCACGACGCATGCGGCGCAATACACTGATGCTCTTGCGCAGTTCGGCGGTGTGTAGCAATTCACTGGTGTCGCTAGCTCGCCAGTCCTCGGCGCCGGATAGCCGATCATGCTCACTGGCGATCTCTTGCCACTCGGCGTAGCTTCTGGCGTGCCCGAGGGCACGTTGCAGACGGCTCAGATGAATCGAGCGGGTAAGCCTTTTTATGACCATGACGAGTTTTACTTTTTATGGGCAGCCAGCTTCAGCCAGGTGTCGACCACCGTATCCGGATTAAGCGAAATGGTCTGTATGCCTTCGTCCATTAGCCACTCAGCAAAGTCCGCATGGTCTGACGGCCCCTGGCCACAGATACCGACGTATTTACCCAGGCGGTTAGCCGTTGCAATGGCCATCGAGAGCAGTTTTTTGACGGCCGGGTCGCGCTCGTCAAATGCCGCCGCAACCAGGCCCGAGTCACGGTCCAAGCCCAAGGTCAGCTGCGTCAGGTCATTCGAGCCGATAGAGAAGCCATCGAAATGCTCAAGGAACTCTTCGGCGAGCAAGGCGTTCGAGGGAATTTCACACATCATGATGAGTTTTAGGTCATTCTCGCCGCGCTTGAGTCCATGCGCCGCAAGCAGATCAACCACGCCCTTGCCTTCGGCAACATTGCGCACAAAAGGCACCATGAGTTGCACGTTGGTCAGACCAAGTTCCTCGCGCACCCGTTTCATGGCGCGGCACTCGAGCTCAAAGCAGTCACGGAACGAAGCGGCAACATAGCGCGATGCACCGCGGAAGCCCAACATCGGGTTTTCTTCCTCCGGCTCGTAGATCTCGCCACCGAGCAGTTTGCGGTACTCATTGGACTTGAAGTCCGACAAGCGCACGATAACCGGCTTGGGGTAGAACGAGGCCGCAATGGTGGCCACACCTTCGACCAGTTTTTCAACAAAGAAGGCTTCCGGCGAGGCATAGCCGCGTGAACGACGGCGAATCTCGTTGCGCAGGCTGGCCGGCACATGCTCGACATCCAGAATCGCTTTCGGGTGAATGCCGATCATGTTGTTGATCACGAACTCCAGGCGGGCCAAACCCACGCCGCCATTAGGAATCTGCGCGAACTCGAAGGCTAGCTCAGGATTCCCCACATTCATCATGATCTTGACCGGAATATCGGGCAAATTGCCGATGTTCTGGTGGCTGACATCGAAGTCCAGCGCACCACGGTACACATAGCCGGTATCGCCTTCGGCACAGCTGATCGTTACTTTTTCGCCTTCGGCGAGCACTGAAGTGGCATTGCCACAGCCAACAATGGCCGGAATACCCAATTCCCGCGCGATGATTGCGGCATGACAAGTACGACCACCACGATTGGTCACAATCGCTGAGGCGCGCTTCATGACCGGCTCCCAATTGGGGTCGGTCATATCCGCGACGAGCACATCGCCCGGCTGCACTTTGTTCATTTCGGCCGGGTCGCTCACCACCCGTACCGGACCCACGCCTATCTTCTGGCCAATCGCCCGGCCGGAGGTCAACACCTTGCCATGGCTCTTGAGGCGGTATTTCTCGATGACATTGCCTTCCTGCGACTTCACGGTTTCCGGCCGTGCTTGCAGGATGTAGAGCTTGCCATCGCCACCATCACGGCCCCACTCGATGTCCATCGGGCGCTGGTAGTGCTTTTCAATGATCACGGCGTAGCGCGCCAGCTCCAGCACATCCTCATCGGTCAGCGCGTAATGATGCCGATCAGCCTCTGGCACATCGACCGTCACGGTGCTCTTGCCGGCCTTTTTCTCGCTGGTGAACACCATCTTGATCATCTTGGAACCCAGATTTCGCCGGATGACTGCGCGTTTGCCCAACGCGAGCGTAGGCTTGTGCACGTAAAACTCATCGGGATTGACAGCGCCCTGCACGACGGTTTCACCGAGGCCATAGCTGGCGGTAATGAACACTACCTGATCAAAGCCCGATTCGGTGTCCAGCGTGAACATCACCCCAGCCGCGCCGGTATCGGAGCGCACCATGCGCTGAATACCGGCAGACAAGGCAACGTCAGCATGCGCAAACCCCTTGTGCACGCGGTAAGCAATGGCCCGGTCGTTATACAGCGACGCAAAAACCTCTTTGATCGCATGCAGAATGTTTTCGTAACCGTGAATATTCAGATAGGTTTCTTGCTGTCCGGCGAACGAGGCATCGGGCAAGTCTTCAGCGGTCGCCGATGAGCGCACGGCAAAGGTCATGTCCGCATGGCCACCAGCGACGAGCGTCTCGTATTCCCGTTTGATTTCGTCTTCCAACTTGGCAGGGAACGGCGTGTCGAGCACCCACTGGCGAATCTGCGCGCCGGTTTTGAGCAAGGCATCCACATCGTCGACATCCAACGCATCCAGCGCCTGGTTGATGCGATCAGCCAAGCCTTGGTGTTGCAAAAACTCACGGTAAGCATCCGCCGTAGTGGCAAAACCACCGGGCACACGCACACCAGAAGCGGCCAATTGGCTGATCATTTCACCCAATGAGGCATTTTTGCCTCCAACATCGCCAACATCAGTCATGCGCAGGTGATCGAAGGCAACAGCGTAACGGGTTGCGGAGCTCATGAAAACGCCTTTCCTGTAGGATTCAATTCAAGAACGTGAAGCGCGAAAATGCGCGACGGCCCGCAACTTTAGCACCAACACTTTTGCAGAAAGCCCCAATTACCATGCCCGACCACGCTAAGGGACAACGGACCGTCTTCATCATCTCCGATGGCACAGGTATTACTGCCGAAGCTCTGGCGCATAGCCTACTGACGCAATTTGAAGGATCTGCTTATCGACAGATACGCCTTCCCTTCATTGACGACGTCGAAAAAATTGAAGACTGCCTGTATCGCATTGAAGAGGCCAAACATCGCGATGGACAACGCCCCATCGTCGTCTCGACACTGGTCAACTCTGAACTTTCCGCCCGCCTCAAGCATGCCAATGCCTTGATTCTTGACTTTTTTTCCACGTTTATCGCGCCACTGGAAGAGGAGCTGGGGCGCAAATCAAGTCATTCCATCGGCCGTAGTCACAGCGGCGCGAACACCAGCGAATACGCGGCACGCATCGAAGCCGTTAATTTCACCCTCGCCCACGACGATGGTGTCACCCATGCTGACCTGGACAAAGCGGACGTCATTCTGGTCGGTGTTTCCCGCAGCGGCAAAACGCCCACCAGCCTGTATTTGGCCCTCCAGTTTGGCATTCGTGCCGCCAATTACCCGCTAATTCCCGAAGATTTCCAACGCGGCAAGATGCCGGATGCCTTGATCGCTCACCGTCAAAAGCTCTTTGGCCTGTCAATTACGGCCGATCGTCTCGCCTCTATCCGGCGCGAGCGCCGTCCCGATAGCGTTTACGCCTCACTGGAAAACTGTCAGTGGGAAATTGAACAAGCGCAAAAACTAATGCGTCGTGAAGGCATCCGCTGGCTCGACTCGACTACGAAATCGATTGAAGAGATCTCGGCGACCCTGATGCAGACCGTTCAACTCGACAAACGCGCCTGTTAGGCAGGCAACATTGCCGCTCTAGGCTGGGCAAGCGCTAACAGCGCAGTTCCGTCACCGCTTGGCCACGCCCGAATCGGCGGGCTAAGTCACCTGAAAAAGCAGGCAAAGCCAGGACTTTTCGGTATTTTCAAGCCAAAAATACCTACTATATGTAGTAGGCCACAAACACATCAACCACGACAGAAATTACTATCATATTGTTTTTATTGAATAAAAATATTTTGCTTTGCAAGTGCGTTTTCGAGCGTTATTCTGCGCAACCAGAGCGCGTTACAGCCCAGCGTTACTTAAGGTTTTCGACATCTAGTAGCGTCCGGTTTTAGCGAATCAGAACCAAGCAAAATCTGCTGCCGCAAACGTCTTTTGCCTGATTTTTTGCCTGCTTTTTACCTAATTTCACCCGTACCACGCGCAGTACCCCAATCAAAACCACTCTCTTCGGATTAAGGCGATGACACCAACGACCAACACAACACGCACGACAGAGATGAACGAGGACACAGCCGTTCAGGAACACATCCACACCGGCCAGATGGGCTTACCCTTGGCACAAGAAATTTCTGGCGAAGTGCTGCTGGAAAAATACGCTAAAGGCAATGAACGCGACGTCCGCGATGTACGTCGCCGCGTTGCGCGCGCCCTGGCCGCTGTAGAGGCTGAAGACAAGCGTGCCTTTTGGGAAGCCAAGTTCCTCGAAGCTCAGGAAAACGGCTTTGTTCCCGCCGGCCGCATCAATTCTGCCGCCGGCACAGACCTGACCGCAACGCTGATCAACTGCTTTGTTCAGCCGGTTGGCGACTCCATCTCGGAGGTCGTCGACGACCGTCCTGGCATTTACACCGCCTTGCTGCAAGCGGCCGAAACCATGCGCCGTGGCGGTGGTGTCGGCTACGATTTTTCCTCCATTCGCCCAATCGGCGCCCAAGTCAAAGGCACGCAGTCACGTGCCTCGGGCCCGGTTTCCTACATGCGCGTTTTTGACCGTTCCTGCGAAACGGTTGAGTCGGCCGGTGCACGTCGTGGCGCTCAGATGGGCGTTTTGCGTTGCGACCACCCGGATATTGAAGACTTTATCCATGCCAAAGACAAAGGTGACCTGACCAACTTCAATATCTCCATCGGTGTCACCGATGCGTTCATGAAGGCTGTTGAGACCGATGGCGACATCGAACTCGCGCACAAGTCCATGCCCGCCGCCGACATTAAGGCTGACGGTGCCTATCAGCGCGAAGATGGTCTGTGGGTCTATCGCAAAGTACGCGCCCGCGACCTGTGGGATCAGGTCATGCGCTCGACCTATGACCATGCCGAGCCTGGCATCCTGTTCCTTGATCGCATGAACAAGGACAACAACCTCTACTACTGCGAGACCATCGAGGCCACCAACCCCTGTGCCGAACAGCCGCTGCCGCCCTATGGTTGCTGCTGCCTGGGCTCGATCAACCTGACCTTGTTCGTGCGCGACGCCTTCTCGCCCAACGCCCGCTTTGATTACGACGCATTGGGCAAAGTAGTGGATATATCCACCCGCATGCTGGACAACGTCCTGGATGCCACCCATTGGCCGCTCGAACAGCAGGCAAAAGAAGCCGCCAGCAAGCGCCGTGTTGGCCTCGGTTTCACCGGATTGGGCGACACCCTGATCATGTTGCGTCAGCGCTATGACACACAGGAAGCCCGCGATACCGCGACCAAGATCTCCGATTTCATGCGTAACCGCGCCTATCTCTACTCGGTCGAACTGGCGAAAGAACGTGGCCCCTTCCCGCTGTTCAATCGTGATCTCTATCTCTCCGGCGGCAATTTTGCGTCGCGCCTGCCCAATGAGGTCAAGGAACAGATTCGCAAACACGGTATCCGTAATAGCCACCTGCTCTCCATTGCCCCTACGGGCACAATCAGTCTGGCCTTCGCCGACAATGCCTCTAACGGCATCGAGCCGCCCTTCTCCTGGACCTACACGCGTAAGAAGCGCATGGTCGATGGCACCCACAAAGAATATGCGGTCGAAGATTACGCATGGCGTCTGTACAAGCACCAGGGTGGCGACGTCACCAAACTACCGGAGTATTTCGTCACGGCATTGGAAATTTCTGCCCAAGCACACGAAGAGATGGTCGCTGCCGTTGCTCCCTACGTCGATACCTCGATTTCCAAGACGGTCAACGTTCCCGCTGACTACCCCTACTCCGAGTTCGAAGACCTGTACATGGTCGCATGGAAATCCGGCCTGAAGGGACTCGCCACGTACCGCCCGAACAGCATTCTCGGCAGTGTGCTCTCGGTTGAGCCGCAAGGAACCGCAGCAGCCACGGCACAAAAGCAACCGCAGGATGTCACGTACGACTCGGCTAACAAGCGGCTATCGATTGGCGCTCTGCCCGCACCGGTTCTCGCCTCGCTACGCTGGCCCGGCCGCCCTAATATGTCCGACGGCAACACCGCATGGACCTACATGATCAATGCCCCGCACACGCAATTTGCATTGTTCGTTGGCCAGATCGAAAACGACATGGGCCGCGGCGTACCATTTGAAGTCTGGGTCAATGGCACCGACCAGCCACGCGG